>CBIHPC010000515.1:0-3614 GCA_966211305.1 uncultured Niastella sp. | reverse complement strand
GGTACAGGCGGCAGCTCCGCGTGATTTCAGTTCATAGCTGATGCTGCCGGTTCCGCCAAACAGATCGAGTGTATGTAAGGCGGTTATATCAAGATTATTCTGAATAATATTAAAAAGCCCTTCCTTGGCAATATCGGTAGTAGGCCGGGTATGCGGCATCTTACCCGGCGGATTGATCTTTCTGCCTCCTAACTCCCCTCCTATTATACGCATAATGCCATTTTCAAAAGCGGTGAAAAGTAGTGGTTGGGGTATGCAGCAAACGCCGCATCCATTTTAACGGATTCGGGCATACGGTCCCACTGAACCTGTAAAAAATATTTAAGCAGCTCCTGGTACAGGCGCGACTGTTCATCGAGCAAACCCGACACGATAAGCGTTACTTTATCCTGGTTTATATTGAAGCGGCTGCAGATGGCCAGCAGATAGTACGATACATCATCGGGCGTTTGGTACGCATAGGATTGCACCAGCTGGATCTTTTCGCCATTGAAAACCGCTACCAGGAACTGATCGGCCCGCATAACCATTTTGATCACCTGCCCGTTGGGCGATGTTTGCATTTGCCCGTCGTTCAGCAACAGCGTATTATAATGCCAGTAGTTGCCTGAGGCGAATTTCCGCTGCAGCAATGCATGTATTTCGCGGGGAACCCGGTAAATATTGTACATTTTGAAACCGATCACTTTTTCGCTCAGCAGCAATCCCTTTTTCGCATTGCCGTAAACGATCTCCGTAACCGGCTGGTTCAATTCAATATGAAAAACCTTTTCGGGTAAAAAATTACTGTCGGTATAATTATAGATCACGAACGCCTCTTTGTACGAGTCCTGCAGCAGTTCGTCATTGGTAATGATCTCAAGCAGGTTCTCGAGCATCGTTTTACCAGGCGTGTAATCGAGATTGTATTGCCGAAGCCCTACAAAACGCCGTTGGTCTTTATTGTAAATGACAAAGCTGAACATTTTTTCCCCTACTTCGATCAGCAACTGGCTGTTTCGAAGCTCCTCAGCATCCCTCATTTCTGGAACAATATCAAAGTTGGCCTTAAGCATAGTTATCAAAAGCTGCAATGTTACGGAAAAAGTTACAAGTTACGGGGAAATACCGTTCCGGGTTCCAGGTTACAGGTTACAGGGAAAAACAGTTTCCGGTTGCCGGGCACCTGTTGCCGGGCAAAAAATCCGGAGCACCCGGCTACAGGTTAGTATATCCAACATTCAAGACCTGGAAACCGGCAACTGGTGCCTGAAACTTGTAACCCGGAATTCCGACTTTTGTCGGGACAGGCTCTGTAACCTACCTTTGCCTCCCTTTATGACCGCCTTATCTAAAAATACAGCATTCCAGGTAGAACTTTCAAACCGGCAGATCATTAAAATGGCAGCCCCCATCAGCTTCGCCATTTTAATACCACAAATCAATTTTGTTACCAATAATATTTTTTTAGGGCATTTTAATAACCAGGCACTGGCGATTGCCGGCATAACCGGCGTGTATTATCTTATTTTTTCCGCCATCGGTTATGGTTTGAACAATGGCCTGCAGGCCCTGATCGCCCGCCGCGCCGGCGAGAACCGGCCTGAAGAGATCGGCAAACTGTTCAGCCAGGCGGTGTTTATCGGGCTTTCGATCGCACTGCTGGGCATAGTGATCACCTATACCATTACGCCTCACCTGTTCGGGTATTTCATAAATGATGCAGAACGGCTGCAGCAGGCTATTTCTTTCTGCCGCATCCGCATATGGGGACTTCCCTTTTTGTTTGTTTACCAGATGCGCAATGCGCTGCTGGTAGGCACCAATCAAAGCAGGTACCTGGTTGGCGGCGCCGTGGCCGAAGCCGTCACCAATATTGTGCTCGATTACCTGCTGATCTTCGGCAAAGCAGGTTTCCCGGCCATGGGGTTGAACGGAGCGGCCGTTTCTTCCATCATTGCCGAAATCGTAGGATTGCTGGTGGTTTACCTGGTGATCTGGCAAAAAGGCATCAGCAGCAATCTGCATTTATTTAAAAGCTTCCGTTGGGATAGTTATAACTCGCGGCTTATATTCTCCATGAGCGCCCCCCTGATCTTCCAGCATGGCATCAGTATTCTCAGTTGGGAATATTTTTTCCTGCTTATCGATGGCCATGGGGAAATTGCGCTTGGCGTTTCCAATACCATGCGTAATATTCTGGGCATGGCCGGGGTGGTTACCTGGGCTTTCGGTTCTACCACCAATGCCATGGTGAGCAATATTATTGGACAGGGAAAACAGGAGCAGGTGAACCTGCTGATCAATAAAATACTGCGGCTGAGCTTTGGTTCCGCCCTAATGATCGCCGTCCTCATCAACCTGTTCCCTGAATTTTTGTTTTCGGTGTATGGCCAGTCGGGCGAATTTGTTGAGCAGGCGGTGCCGGTGGTACGGGTATTGTCGATAGCCATTATACTGATGTCGTTTTCGGTGGTTTACCTGAATGCGGTTACCGGTTCGGGCAACAGCCGTGTGTCCCTGATGATAGAGATCTTCGCCATCATTTTTTACTGTGTATATATTTACCTCACATTAGATAAATTCTTTTTATCGATCACCTATGGGTGGATGAGTGAGTGGTTGTACTGGACGTGTTTGTTCTTACCGTCGTTTTTGTATATACGAAGCGGGAAATGGAAAGGGAAAGTAATTTGATAATGTGATAATTGAATACAAATACAAATATCTGATATAGCTTTTTCTAATGCTTGCGCGTGAAGATCCGGTTTAATAGGCAGTCCCGAATTGAAGCATTATCGAATTATAACATTAGCTAATTATCACATTTTTTAGTTTCCACCCGGGAGCAAAAATTAATTACTTATATTCTTCCAACAACTTTTTGCCTTTTGCCTTTATACTGGCGTCTTCCCCTATCTTGTTCGGCATTTTGAGCATGACCTCGAGGAATTCCCGGGCTTTTTTGTTATTTTCTTTCCGGTGCCAGGCCCTGGCCAGTTCGAGATAGTTCAATAAAAAGGAAGGGTTGAGCTGGCGGCTTTTCTCAAAGTATTTGATGGCGTCGTCGAGGCTGGCCCTGGGCAGCGCTTCGTAGGCAACTTTCACCAGCCATTTCTCCACGGAGGTAAGATCGCTTACTTCGTAATGCCATTTGGCCAGCACATGATAGCCTTTAAAATTATTGGGATCGAGGTGAATACTTTTTTCGGAGTAGGTCTTTATATCCTTTACCGCTTTTATCTTTTCTTCGCCCGAGGAAGCCAGCGCCATACGGCCCATGGCAATTGCCATTACTACATTGGCATCGGAACTGTTGCCATTTACCTGTAATGCTTTTTGAGCATATATACGGGCGTTACGGTAATATTCCTTTTGTTTGTCTTTTGTGCCCTGGTGTTTTCCTAAAATGCTGTATAATTCGCTTGTTTTGATGAGCGCGGTGAGGTTATTTGGCTGATGGCGGAGAATATCGAGGTATTTCTGAAGCGCTTCGGGTTGTTTAAATGCGTTTTCGAGCTGTTGCGCATCCTTCAACAGCGTGTTGATATCCTGGGCATTGTTTTCGAATGGCAGGATCAACAAAAAAAGCAATAGCCCTATTGTACTTCCTATTTTACCCATCAAACTTCTTA
>CBIHPC010000514.1:0-3615 GCA_966211305.1 uncultured Niastella sp. | reverse complement strand
TTTTCCGCGCCGGTTATTTTTATGAGAACAAAGACAAAGGCAACCGTAAATATTTTACCGTTGGTTTGGGTGTTAAATACAATGTATTTGGTTTGAACTTCTCTTACCTGGTTCCTTCAGGTTCAGGGGTGAACCGCAACCCGTTGTCGAATACCCTGCGTTTCGGTCTTATTTTCGACCTCGACGACATAGGTGCTGAATAAATAGCTAATTTGATAATTGGATGATGTGATAATGGGGGGCGCTAATTTTAAGCCCACCAATAACCATAAGCACATTAGAATTGAATATATTTGAGCGTCCCGATCAATATCGGGACGTTTTTTTTATTAATGTGGTGTTTGTATTAATTTTCAAATTATCACATTATCAAATTATCACATTATGAGAATAGGTTTCGGGATCGATTTTCACCAGTTAACGGAAGGCAGGGACCTATGGATCGGCGGCGTAAAAATTCCCCATCATAAAGGCGCCCTCGGGCACAGTGACGCCGATGTTTTATTACATGCCATTTGCGATGCATTGCTGGGCGCCCTTGCACTGGGCGATATTGGCGTGCATTTCCCCAATACCGACGCCACTTATAAAGACATAGACAGTAAAATACTATTGCAGAAAAGCTACGATCTAATAAAGGCCCGCAATTACCGGGTGGTAAATATTGATTCCTCCATTTGCCTCGAGGCCCCCAAGATCAAAAAATATTCAGATCAGATGCGGCAGGTGATCGCCGGCATTCTCGAAGTTTCCATAGACGATGTTTCAATAAAAGCCACCACCACGGAGAAAATGGGTTTCGTTGGCAGAGAAGAGGGGCTGGTGGCGTATGCAACAGTTCTAATTAGCAAATTGGAAAATTAGCAAATGTGCAAATGGGATACAAAAAGGCCGTGTTCTGTTTGCTAATTTTCACATTTGCAGATTTGCACCTTGGTTTTATTACATTTGCACATTTTCACATTTGCACATTATACATTATGTCAAAAGTAAAAGTCAGGATCATTAACCAGTCGAACAATCCGCTGCCCGAATATGCAACGGAGGAAGCTGCCGGTATGGATATACGCGCTTTTATAGATGCGCCCATCGTTCTCAACCCCCTGGAACGGTTTTTAGTTCCAACTGGTTTGTTTATAGAATTGCCAAAAGGATACGAAGCGCAGATCCGTCCACGCAGCGGGTTGGCCATAAAACAGGGACTAACCTGTTTAAATACCCCGGGCACCATCGATGCCGATTACCGGGGTGAAATAAAGGTCATTCTCATCAACTTATCGCAGGAAACGCAAACCATACACCCCGGTGATCGTATTGCCCAAATGGTGGTACACGACGTAGAGCGTGTAAAATGGAAACCCGTTAAATCAATTTCGGTGACAAAACGCCACGACGGCGGTTTTGGCCATACCGGTAAATCATAATGAATGAAGTATTTTTCAGCCATATGCCTTGTAGCATTGGTGATGACCGTATTCACTAGTTGCAGGTCAACAAAAACAATTCAAACGGCTATTGCCAAAAAAGATACAGCCCAGGTAATACCAGTGGTAGACCACCGTGCCGATTCAATGCGGTACATAAAAAAAGTTTGGGATACCATTCAAACCAATTACGTAGATAATTTTCAAACCTTTTCAGCCAAGATCAAAGTCGATTTTGAGGGCGGCGACGGCAAGAAAATGTCCTTTACCGCTTTTGTGCGGTTAAAAAAAGACAGCCTGATATGGGTAAACATTACGGCGCTGTTGAATATTGAATTTTTCAGGGTACTGATAACGCCCGATAGCGTTAAGGTGCTTGATAAAAATAACAAGACCGCCCAGTTGCGGTCGGTTGAGTATTTGCAGGAGGTTACAAAGATCCCCATGAAGTTCACCGATCTGCAGAACCTGCTTATTGGTAATCCTATTTTTCTCGACAGTAATATAAATTCGTATAAGAAGGATGATAAGTCAATTTCACTAATGAGCCTCGGCCTGCTGTTCAAGCACCTGCTTACGGTGAATAAAGACGATTACACCCTGCAATACAGCAAACTCGATGATGTGGATGCCATCAGGGCCCGTACCGCTTACCTGAGCTATGGCGATTACCAGGTAAAGAATGGCAGGCGGTTTTCGACCCATCGTAAAATTACGGTGTCGGAAAAGTCGAAACTGGACATAGAGATGGAATTCAAACAGTTTGATTTTAACGTTGATTTAAACTTTCCGTTCAATATTCCGAAAAATTATAAGCGGAAATAAGCGTTATTGCATTACCGGCGTCCAACCCTGTGTAATTGGCCCATAAGTTGATCCTAACCCTGCCCAAACCTGTTAACACTTAAAAATCGTTCAGTATGCTGAAAATGATATTTACCTGTTTTTTGGCCATGGCAGTACCTGTTGCCATGCTTGCGCAACAAGGCAGTGACGAACTGAAAAAAAAGCAGGCGGAAATTCAGCGTGAGATAGATGATTTAAGAAGTACTTTGCGGGCTACCAAGAAGAACACCAAGGCAGGGTTGTTACAATTGTCGATGGTGCAAAGGAAGTTGCGCCTTCGCGAGCAGGCCATCAACAACATAAACCAGCAGATTAACGTTATAGAAGGCACCATTGAGAAGTCGAAAAGTGAGATCTCCCGCCTCAAGGGCGAGCTCGATACCCTGAAAATGCAATATGCAAGAAGTATCGTATATGCATATAAGAATCGTAGCAATTACGATTTTTTGAATTTCATTTTTTCCGCTTCCAGTTTCAACGATGCGTTGCGCCGGGTGCAATACCTGCGGGCGTACCGGTTGTACCGCGAGGAACAGGCTGCCAACTTAAAGAATACCCAGGTGGTATACCTCGATAAAATTGCAAGCCTTGAATCGTCACGTAAGGAAAAAGATGCCGTTCTGCAAAAACAGGAAAAGCAAAAGACCGAACTGGTTGAAGAGAAGAAAGAGAAAAATGAGATCCTGAGCCAGTTGAAAGCCCGGGAAAAAGAGATCTCGAAAGAGCTTACCTCAAAACAGAAGGCCGACCAGAAATTGAAGAATGCCATCAAGGCTGCCATCACCAAGGAAATAAATGCAGCCCGCGAAAAAGCGGCGGCGGAAGCAAAAGCCAGGGAACTGGCAGAAGCGGCGAAAGCGGCAGAAGCGGCAAAAGCCAGAGAACGGGAACGTGAGCGCGAAAGGGAAAGAGAGGCGGCAGAAGCGAAAGCCAGAAAAGCGGCAGAACCTGAAAAAACCACAGCCACTCCTCCCCCCATAGCAAAAGTTGAAAAACCTGAACCGAAGAAAGAAGTAGTTGCGGTGAAGAAACCCGAAAGTGTGCTGGAGGCAACGCCGGAAGGCTTCCGTATCAGCGGCAGCTTTGAAGGCAACAAAGGCCGGTTACCCTGGCCTGTTGAAAAAGGTAATGTGAAGATCCATTTCGGAACCTATTCTATCGAAGGCACAAAACTGCGTGGTAATAACCCTGGTATAACCCTGGCAACAGATGCCGGGGCGGTGGTAAGAGCGGTGTTCGAAGGTCAGGTGTCGCGTATATTCGATATAGATGGTAACTGGAGTGTACTTGTACGGCATGGTAAATATTTTACAGTTTACAGTAACCTGTCTTCGGTAAGCGTATC
>CBIHPC010000513.1:0-3620 GCA_966211305.1 uncultured Niastella sp. | reverse complement strand
GGCACTTCAAATGAACCGCTGGGTGTAGGAATGCCCTGCGGCCATACGGGACGGTTCGTCCAGCAATGCACGGTATGCACATCGCCTATATAACCGGCATCAACCATTTCCTTCATTTTGCGAACGCCGTCATCTGAACCGCCCTGGTTACCCATTTGGGTAACTACCTTATATTTTTTTGCAGCTTCGGTAAGAATGCGCGCTTCATAAATATCGTGGGTCAAAGGTTTTTGAACATACACGTGCTTACCCAGTTGCATAGCCGCCAGTGCAGCTACGGCGTGTGTGTTATCGGGAGTAGATACACAAACGGCGTCAATATTTTTCTTTTCTTTCTCAAGCATTTCGCGGAAGTCGCGGTAGTAAGGCGCCTGAGGAAAACTCTCGCGCGATTTCACGGCCTGGCGATCGTCGACATCGCACAGGGCAACGATATTCACTTTGGGACTTTTGGCAAACGAGGCAAGATCGCTGGTACCTTTTCCGCCCACACCAATACCGGCAATGTTCAATTTGTCGCTGGGGGCAATGTAGCCTTTGCCCAATACGTGACGGGGAACAATGAAGAAACCGGCGGCCGCCAGGGTTGTGTTCTTAAGGAAATCCCGGCGCGACGATGGGTTGTTATTTTTGTTCTTCTTCATACTGTAAGCATTGATTTTAGAAGCCTGAAAGTATAGATTTAAACCGATTTAGCAAGTTAAATTACTTTATTCTTTTGATATCCCGGTCAGGAAATTGAACAAATGGTTTGCAAAAATATTTTTGCAATACAGCAGACGGAAATTCGATGAAAAGTGTTGCAGCGGGTCGTCGATGGGCAATAGAAAACTGGTAATCGGCAAGGCTATTGACAGTAGATAATTGGCAACAGGCAAAGTGCAGGAAAGATGCTAAAATCGGCAATTGGCAGAACGAATGAAAGATCTTTTATTGAATATTTTCGCTGGGGTTCTAACTAAAACATTTTTAGCAAAGCATGCGAAACAAAACAGTTATTCAGTTATTTGGTTATTCAGTTGGTAAGTTACCGGAGCCCGAAAGGCCTGATCTCATTCCCGGAAACCGGTATCTGGTAACCGGTAACTCACAAACCGGAAAACTGAATAACCGAACAACTAACTATACTATGAACTGTGAACTCATAACTTATACCCCTGCCGGTACTCCCGCTTCACAAACGCATTCGCCGCTTCAAAATTAGTGATGTGCATATTGGCGCCATCCCACAGAAGCTTTTTACGGCCGGGGAAATTGTTACCTTCTTTAATATTATAACTCCTAACTGCCAGGTTGCCCATCAGTACGGTTTCAGTAAGCGGTCCGGCCACATCGAAGGAAGAACTGGTATAAGTTCCAAAACCTTTTTTGCAGGCCTGCACCCATTGCGTCTGGTGACCTTCTGTTCCTTTGTCAACAAAAGGGAATTTTGATTTGGGCAATTTTGCTTCTTTCATTTTTTGTGTCGGCAGCAAGGTGGGATTGCGGCCAAACAATCCGGCCAGCAGTTTGCCTTTTGTTCCTTCAAACAGGATACCGCCGTCTGGCTCGGCAAAAGGTTCATCGGGCAATAACTCTGCGGGGCGATCGGGTTGTATACCGCCATCGTACCAGATCAGTTCTAGCGGTGGCATTTTTTCCCTTGCCGGAAAATGGATATTGATCTTCGATGAAGGCGGATAGCTGTCGTTATAAAATGCTTCTCTGAAGAAACCGGTGTATACCGAACCCACACTGCAGGCTACCGATACGGGGTATCCCAGTTTCAGCGCCCTGAACGGCACATCGATAAAATGGCAGCCCATATCGCCGAGGGAGCCGGAACCAAAATCGACCCAGCCGCGCCAGGTGGCGGGCAAATAAGCGGGATTGAAATCGCGGAAGGGCGCGGTGCCCAGCCACAGGTCCCAGTCAACTTCTTTTGGAATATCGAATTTACCGGTGGGCGTTGGAACGCCTTGCGGCCAAACGGGACGGTTCGTCCATACATGCACTGTATGTACGCTACCGATCACCCCTGCCTGGATCCAGGTTTCCACGTTGCGGGTGTCATCGCCGCTGCTGCCCTGGTTACCCATTTGCGTAACCACCTTATATTGTTGTGCGGCCTGCGTTAATATGCGGGCTTCGTAAATGTCGTGCGTCAGTGGTTTTTCAACATACACATGTTTGCCCAGCTGCATGGCTGCAAGGGCCTGTACGGCATGCATATGATCGGGAGTGGTAATAATTACGGCGTCGATATTCTTATGTTCTTTATCGAGCATTTCGCGGTAGTCGCGGTAATAAGGCGCCTGCGGCCATTTTTTGCGGGCATTCACCGCCATACGGTCGTCTACATCGCAAAGTGCGGTTATGTTCTCTGCACCATTGTTATAAGCGTAAGGTAAATTCACTTCGGCCTTGCCACCGGCGCCTATGCCGGCAATATTGAGTTTATCACTGGGGGCAATATAACCCCGGCCTAATACATGGCGTGGCACTATGAAGAAACTGCCGGCGGCCAGTGAGGCATTTTTGATAAAGCTGCGCCGGGATCGTTTGAGGGCATGCATATCGATATTTGGTTAAGGTTATCTGATAACGGGAGCCATACGTATATAAGTGAGTGAAGTAAGAAGTAAGTTGACGAGTTGACGAGTTAACGAGTTAACAGGTTAACAGGTTAACAAGTTGACAAGGGTCTTCAAAAGTTCAATATCACCGGATTTATAGCTTGAAAAAGCTATTGATCATCACTACTTGTTTTTCAAGTTATATAAAAGAAGAACCCGATTTTCTTACTTCCTACTTCTTACTTCTGATACATTGTAATCAGCTGGCATCACTACCAGTTCTTGGATCGTTATTAAACCAACGATGCTTCCAAAGTGATCTCCGCATTCAATACTTTACTAACCGGACAGTTAGCTTTTGCATCATCGGCGCACTCTTTAAATTTTTCAGCGCTGATGCCGGGAATGCTTGCCTTCAGCACCAGGTGCGAATTGGTGATAGATCCATTATCGAGCGTAACGGTAGAAGTTACATCCAGTGAATCGGGTGTAAAACCGGCGCCACCCAATACAAAGCTCAGCTTCATGGCAAAACAACCGGCATGTGCGGCAGCGATCAACTCTTCGGGGTTGGTTCCAACACCTTCTTCAAACCGTGATTTGTACGAATACTGCGTTTTGTTCAATGTAGTGCTTTGTGAGGTCAAATGTCCATTACCTTCTTTTCCTGAGCCGTTCCAAACGGCAGTAGCTGTACGTTTCATTTAATTGTAATTTATTTTTGAAAAAAATTAAGCGCATGCACATCACATGGGATGATTTCGCAAAAATAGACATCCGGGTCGGAACAATTACGGAAGTTAATAATTTTCCCAAAGCCAAAAACCCGGCGTATCAAATAACCATCGATTTCGGCGAATTGGGTATCAAAAAATCATCGGCCCAGATAACGCAGTTATATGAACAGGGATCGCTGATCGGCAGGCAGGTGATCGCCATTGTGAATTTCCCTCCCAAACAGATCGCTAATTTTTTCAGCGAATGCCTGGTGCTGGGCATTTACACTGATAAAAAAGAGGTAGTTTTACTTGCACCCGACCGGCCGGTTCAAAACGGCTGGAAAAT
>CBIHPC010000512.1:0-3624 GCA_966211305.1 uncultured Niastella sp. | reverse complement strand
CTCCGTTAATTAAATGCGATACCGATTACCAGGGCGATGCCGAAGGCTGGTTCTCTCATGTATTGCATTCCCTCACAACAACTACCAGCAGCAATGGCACCGCATCGGTAGGCGCCGTGGTGGCCAAAAAGCCAGCCGGTAAAAAAACATATGCAGGTACTATCATTACCAATGTAAACCTGAACGACAGAGGTTCCAGCAAAGCAACCCATCATATTGAAATAACAGCAGACGAACTGGAATACCAGCCCGGTGATTCAATCGGCATTATTCCCGAGAATTCACCTGCTGTGGTAGATGCTATCCTTGCCATCACCGGTGTTGATGGTAAGAAATCAGTGGCTTTCCGTAACGACACACATACTGTTGTAGAGTTATTGAAAAAGAAACTGAATATCGCTTATTTACCCGAGCGCGTTGTAAAACAATACGCATCCATTGTAAAACAGGATATTCCAGAAACAAAGATCAGCCTGCTCGATCTGTTGAAGATCTACCCGGTAAGCAACGCAGCGCAGTTTGAAGAGGTGATCGGCATTCTTGAGCCTATCACTCCACGACTGTATTCAATCTCATCATCGCCCCAGGCGCATAGCGGTGAAGTGCATGTAACCATCGCCCGCGATAATTTCAAAGTGAATGACGAAGTGAAGCAGGGCTTATGCTCAAACTACCTGGCAGAACTGGCCGTGGATAGTTCACTGGAATTCTATGTGCACAAGAACAACCAGTTCCGCTTACCCGCGCCCGAAAAAGATGTAATAATGATAGGGCCTGGTACCGGTATCGCTCCATTCAGGTCGTTCCTGGCTGAACGCGATGCCACAGGCGCCGAAGGCCGTAACTGGCTCTTCTTCGGCGACCAGCACTTCGTTACCGACTTCCTGTATCAAACGGAGCTGCAAAACTGGATGCAGACGGGCGTACTCACAAAAATGAACGTAGCCTTTTCGAGAGACCAGGCAACTAAAATATATGTACAGCACAAAATGCTGCAGCACAGCAAAGAGCTGTACGAGTGGTTGCAAAATGGCGCTTATGTTTACATATGCGGCGCCAAGGAGCCAATGAGCGTAGATGTGGAGAACACCCTGCTGCAGATCATCGAGCGTTTTGGCAGCAAATCGACTGCACAGGCAATTGAATATTTAAATAACCTGAAAGAAGAAGGCCGGTTCCTGAAAGACGTTTATTAATAACGAGATGTGCCAGGATTACAGAACGTGGCACACCTGAAACATTTAAAGATGAGCACAAACGACAATAAGAATTTATCTTCTACTGAGAGAATAAAAATGGCCAGCGATGGCTTGCGGGGTACTTTAAAAGAAAGCCTGCACGACGAGTTAACAGGTGCAATACGTGAAGATGACCAGGCGCTGGTTAAATTCCATGGTATGTACCAGCAGGATGACCGCGATCGCCGGGAAGAGCGCAGTGCAAAAAAACTGGAATGGCTTTATTCATATATGCTCCGGTTGCGTTTACCCGGTGGCTTTATGACCGGTGAACAATACGTGGGCCTGCATAATATCGCCGGCGAGCACTCAACCGGTGTTATAAAGATCACCACGCGCCAAACCATTCAGCTGCATGGTATTCTTAAATCACATGTAAAGCCAACTATTCAGGCTTTCAATACCATACTCATCGATTCGATTTCAGCCTGTGGCGATGTGAACCGTAATGTAGCGTGCGCTGCACACCCCAAGTTTTCGCCAATACATGAAGAAATATTCTCCTACGCGGGAAAAATAAGCAAGCTCGGCCTGCCCAAAACAAAAGCCTACTATGAAATATGGCTTGATGAAAAACCCTTGCTTGATCCTAAGGAAAAGGAAGAAGTAGAAAAAGATCCATTGTACCAGGATCGCTATCTGCCCCGTAAGTTCAAAATAGGCATAGCTATTCCGCCAAACAACGATGTGGATGTATTTACCAACGACCTGGGTCTTATTGCCATTATAGAAAATGACAAACTGGTAGGTTTCAATATCGCAGCCGGTGGCGGCCTGGGTACTACACATGGTAACGCGGCCACATATCCGCGACTGGCATCTATGTTGGGTTTTGTACGCGGCGAAGAACAAACGCTGAAAGCGGTGCTGGAAGTAATTACCATTCAGCGCGACCATGGTAACCGTAGCGACCGTAAGCTAAGCCGCCTGAAATACACCATTGATAAAATGGGTGTGGAGGCGTTCAAGGCAGAACTCGAAAAACGTTGTGGTTTCAAACTGGAAGAGCCAAAGCCATATACTTTCACCAGCAGAAAGGACGATTACGGCTGGCATAAGAACCACGAAGGGAAATGGTATTATACCGTATTTATTGAAAATGGCCGTATAGCCGATGAAAAGGTTGCTTTAAAAACAGCCTTGCTCGAAGTGGCGAAAACCGGTAAAGCAAATTTCAGGTTTACCAGTAACCAGGGTTTGATCATAAGCGATATAGCGCAAAAAGACAAGAAAACAGTAGAAAAGATCCTGAACGATTTTGGCATTATTGAGCATACCGAAAATGCAGGCGCCATGCGTAAAAGCGCCATCGCCTGCGTAGCCTTCAATACCTGTTCGCTGGCGCTGGCCGAAGCACAACGCTACCTGCCATCGCTCATCACTAAAGTTGAGCCTATCTTGGTAAAATATGGCCTGCAGAATGATGATATTTCAATGCGTATGACCGGTTGCCCGAATGGTTGCGGAAGGTCGTATGCAGCGGAGATCGGTTTTGTAGGTACTGCCTATGGCCGTTATAACTTACATTTGGGGGGCGACCGTGAAGGTTTCCGTTTAAATAAAAAGTACAAAGAAAATATCGACGAGCCTGCAATTTTGAAGGAGCTGGATGAACTGTTTGAGAAATACAGCAAAAACAGAAAATCGGGCGAAACATTCGGCGATTTTGCAGTTCGGGAGAAGTTGGTAACGTTTTAAAAATTGCTGACACGAATGTCAACAGAGCAAAAGATACCGGTTAAACAAACGAATGGCGTCCCGGGCGATCAGGGCAACCTTTTATTTCCCATTTTCTTAAAGCTGGAAGAATTAAAGGTATTGCTGGTAGGCGGGGGCAAGGTAGGCGCGGAAAAACTGTCGGCCCTGCTGGGTAATTCACCTGCTGCCCCGGTTACTGTTGTCGCGATCAGCATTTCCGATGAAGTTCGTAAACTGGCAAAACATCACCAGAATGTTACCCTTCATGAACGTGCTTTTGTTGAAGCCGATCTGGAGAACAAAGACCTGGTGGTGATTGCGGTGAATGAGAAGGAGTCGAGCCTCGCCATCAGGGCGGCGGCCAAGGAAAAAAAGATCCTGGTAAACGTTGCCGATACGCCGGAGCAATGTGATTTTTACCTGAGCTCCATTGTGCAGAAAGGCAATTTGAAGATCGCCATTTCAACCAATGGCAAATCGCCCACCGCTGCCAAACGTATAAAAGAAGTATTGAACAATGCGTTACCGGCCGAGCTGGACGATATGATCAATAACCTGCATGCGGTAAGGAATAAACTGAATGGCAATTTTGACTACAAGGTAAAAAGGCTGAACGAGCTCACCCGCATCCTTGTTGAAAAGGATAACGTGGAAAGGGAACGGCGCTGGCGCAAAATTGCTACGTATT
>CBIHPC010000511.1:0-3627 GCA_966211305.1 uncultured Niastella sp. | reverse complement strand
GCCTGCCCTACGGCGCGTATAGCCAGCGAAGAGAAGATGAAGGGGATCATACCACCTACGAACAGGGCAGCCAGTACATCGGCCTTATAAATGTTTATACCGGGTATTCGGGCAACGCCTACGAATGCGGCGAACAGGGCCAGGGCGGTAAGCGCGGCAGATGCAATAGCGAACCCTTTACCGGTAGCTGCGGTAGTGTTACCTACAGCATCCAGTACGTCGGTCTTTTCGCGCACCTCTTTCGGTAATTCGCTCATTTCGGCAATACCACCGGCGTTATCGGCAATAGGGCCGAAGGCGTCGATGGCCAGCTGCATGGCGGTTGTGGCCATCATTCCGGCAGCGGCAATACCCACACCATACAAACCGGCGCACATATAAGAACCCCAGATACCGCCTGCCAGCACCAGAATGGGTAAGAATGTAGATTCCATACCTACCGCCAGACCACCGATTACGTTGGTGGCATGGCCGGTGCCCGACTGACGCACGATACTCAATACCGGGCGTTTACCCATGGCAGTATAATATTCGGTAATGATACTCATTAATGTACCTACAACAAGACCAACCACAATGGCGCCGAGGATGCCTTCGCGGGTGAAGGTTTTGGCGCCTTCAACCAGTGATCCGTTTACGGTATCCCGTACCAGGTGAAACTCACCGGCGGGCAAAATCCAGAACACCAGCGCTACCGAAGCGATAGCGGTAAGGATAATAGAGCCCCAGTTACCCATATTCAGCGCTTTTTGCACGGTATTGGTGTTAACACCGGCCGATTCGCTGATGCGTACAAAGAAGGTACCTACTATTGAAAACAGAATACCTGCGCCGGCGATCAGCATAGGCAGTAATATCAGAGAATAACCATTGAACAGGTCATTGGTTACAACAGCTTCCTGTCCCAGTACCATGGTAGCTAAAACGGTGGCCACATAAGAACCGAAGAGGTCGGCGCCCATACCGGCTACGTCGCCCACGTTGTCACCAACGTTATCGGCAATGGTAGCGGGGTTGCGCGGATCGTCTTCAGGAATACCGGCTTCCACTTTACCTACGAGGTCGGCGCCAACGTCGGCCGCCTTGGTATAAATACCACCGCCTACACGGGCAAACAGGGCAATGGATTCAGCACCCAGCGAAAAGCCGGTAAGCACTTCAATGGTCCTGATCATTTCCTCTGAGTTCACTGATGCTTCGGGAGCAAAGAGGGTTTTAAGGATGATGAATAAACCACTTAAACCCAGTACGGCCAAACCGGCAACACCCAAACCCATTACAGAGCCGCCGGTAAAGGATACCGCAAGGGCTTTGCTTAAACTGGTACGGGCGGCGTGCGCGGTACGTACGTTAGCCTTGGTGGCTATACGCATACCAACGTAACCGGCTGTAGCGCTGAAAACGGCGCCAATAATGAATGCGACGGCAATTGCCCAGTGTGAGTTGGGATTGGCACTTGCCATTACACCAAGCAATAAGGCTACGATCACAACGAAGTAACCCAGGATCTTCCATTCGGCCCGTAAAAAGGCCATTGCACCTTGTGCTATGTATGTGCTGATTTCTTTCATGCGGTCGGAACCCGCTTCTTGTTTTGAAACCCAGTTAAATTTGATGAAAGTATACAGCAAGCCGAGGATGCCCATGAGTGGCACCAGATAGAACAGTTTGTCCATAGTTTTGATCTTGTTCTCTTGATTTTTACGAGATTGACGAAGATAGGGGAAAACGGCTTAAATTTAAAACGGGATTGCGTTTCAGCGGATTGCGAAAATCGTTTTTAATCTCGTTGGGCCGGATTGGGGAAAAGCTGTGAAAAAAAGGGGAAAGGGGAAAGCCTAAAGCTGCAAGCAAATACAGAATACAGCTTCACGCTTCAAGCTGCACGCTACACGCGAATACAAATACAGGTGAAAGACGAAAGGTAAAAGCTTAAAGCGGATACAAATACAGCTGCAAGCTTCAGGCCGCAAGCAAATACAGAATACAGCTTCACGCTTCAAGCTGCACGCTACACGCGAATACAAATACAGGCGAAAGACGAAAGGTAAAAGCTTAAAGCGGATACAAAGACAGCTGCAAGCTTCAGGCCGCACGCAAATACAGAATACAGCTAACACGCTTCAGGCAACAAGCTTCACGCAATACAGAATACAGATGAAAGCAAATACAAAATACGGCAGAAGGTTGAAGTGGGAAAGCTGAAAGCAGAAAGTACGAGGCACAAAAAAAGGCCGCAGCGTTACCTGCAGCCTGTTTATAAATTGTATTCCAGTTAGCACATCGGCATATTAGCAAATTAGCTAATTAGTTCTTCTTTTTCTTCAATCCCTGGAACAGCCCCTTAATTGATTCTTTCGCTTTTTGCTCGTTGCTTTTTGGCGGGGTGCTGTCCTTATGTGAAGTAGTATCTTTTTGTCCGAAGAGCTGTTTGGCCAGTTGATTTTTGGCTTCCTGCACGGCCTGGTTCTTCATTGATTTCAATGTATCCTTTGCGGCGCTCACGGCGGCGGCTTTGGCGCTGTCTGCAGCGGCTTTTTTAGCGGCTATCAGTTCCTGCGCCTGGTTTTTCATTTCATCGGCCAGGCTGCTGCCCGAACCTGCCAGGTCGGTCTTCACCGTAGGGTTGGTTATTGAACCGCCCATATTCACTTTAAAGCTGATCACGTCGCTTACTTTAAGTGGAATGCCTTTATTGCTGGCCTGCGTTACCAGGTTGTTCACGAGCGCATTTGCTTTGCTGCCCAGTTTTTCACGCGGCACTTTCATGTTGATCACGTAATCGATCGACTGATCGAGGCCGTGTTTGCCGCCAATTTCCATATCCACGTCCTGCACCTTTACATTGAAAGGTTTTACAAACACTTTTCCATCGGCCACATCGAAATAACTTTTTACATCTTTCAGCGAGATCTGTTTCAGGCTTTGGATATCGAGTGCGGCTGCGAGTTTCTCCAATGGTGCAAATTTGTTCAGAACGCCTTCCAGCAGCAGCAGCGAACCGCTGCCGGTGATGGTGCTGAGGTCGGGCATCATGGTTTCGCCCAGTTTACCGTTCATGGTGAGCTTTGAGGTAAGCTTACCGTCAATGAACTGGCCAACAGGCATCAGCTTCTGCACGGTGTTGAAGGCAAAAAAGGTTTTTTGAATATCCAGGTTCTGCACATCATAGGTAAGCGAAATGTCGGGTTTCTTTTTGCTCAGTTTGGTAGAGTAGGAGCCGCCCAGCGCTATGGAGCCGTCGAGCGCCTGCATTTTTACGTCTTTCAACCCAACTGTTTCATCTTTTACCTGCAGCGTACCCGTTATATTGTTGTATTGTACTTTATCGTATTTAACGCTGCCTGCTTTTGCATTCAGCGTAAGGTTGATGTTTTGGGGAACGGCAAATGGTTCGCCGGCCGGTGCACTACCGGTGGCGGCCACCGTATCTTTTGTTTCGGGCGCCGGAGTGGTGCCTGCGGAGGTAGCGCCCATTAATTTGTTCAGGTCAACTTTGTCGGCCGTTACGTTCAATGTACCGGCAAGCGTTTCGTCTTTCAACGCATACCCTATGAGGTTGTCGAAGGTGCCATTGGCGTTGAAGTTGGTTCCCTGAAAACTGCCGGTAACATCATTCACCGTTAC
>CBIHPC010000510.1:0-3633 GCA_966211305.1 uncultured Niastella sp. | reverse complement strand
ATCACCATCGATGCCATTACCGTTCAGAATGAACCATTGCATGGGGGTAACAATCCCAGCATGGTAATGCAGGCTGTTGACCAGGCGGCATTCATAAAGAACAATCTCGGGCCTGCATTTGCAGCCGCAGGCATTACAACCAAAATAATTACCTACGATCATAATGCCGACCGGCCCGATTACCCGCTGACCATTTTAAACGACGCGGCGGCAAAGGCATATGTTGATGGTTCGGCGTTTCACCTGTATGGCGGTAATATTTCAGCGCTTAGCGATGTGCACAATGCACATCCCGACAAACACGTATACTTCACCGAACAATGGGTAGGCGGCCCCGGTAATTTTGCCGGCGATCTGCAATGGCATGTAGAGAACCTGATCATCGGCGCTACCCGCAACTGGAGCCGCAACGTGCTTGAATGGAACCTGGCGGCTGATGCCAGTTACCAACCGCATACGCCTGGTGGTTGTACTTCCTGCCTCGGCGCGCTTACCATCGGTTCGGGCGTAACAAGGAATGTGGCTTATTATATTATCGCTCATGCTTCCAAATTCGTTCGTCCCGGTTCGGTGCGCATCGCTTCAAACAATTCCGGTTCGTTTGTTACGGTGGCTTTTAAAAACCCCGAAGGAAAAAAAGTATTGATCGTGCTAAATAAAGGAAGCCAAACCGGATCTTTCAATATAAAATTCAATAGCAAAATGGTAACCTCATCATTGAATGCAGGAACTGTGGGTACATATGTATGGTAATTAGAAAAAAAGAAAAAATGAAGAATATTGCAGTCCCGTTTTTAATTTTCGTTACCCAAACAGGTGTTGTGCAGGCGCAACAAAAAGTTATCAAACCTGCCTGGAAAACAGTTACGGTTTACACCACGGCCGATAAAACAGATTACCGTCTGTCAAAAACAAATACCCTCACCCTTGCGCCATTTGGCCAGCCCCTGGAAACGCAGCCCTGTGTGTTTATAGATGCTACCCGCAAATTTCAAACCATAACGGGAATAGGCGGCGCCATTACAGATGCGAGTGCAGAAACCTTTGCCAAACTGCCCGCAGAAACGCAGAACGAACTGATAAACGCTTATTACAGTAAAGACAAAGGCATTGGCTATTCGCTGGTGCGCACAAATATGAACAGTTGCGATTTTTCGAGCAATTCATATACTTATGTGGCCGAAAATGATGCGGCGCTAAAAACGTTCAATATTGCGCACGATGAAAAGTACCGTATCCCCATGATCAAAAAGGCCATTGCTACCGCCGGCGGAAAAATACCATTGTATATTAGTCCGTGGAGCCCACCCGCCTGGATGAAAGATAACAACAACATGTTGCAGGGCGGAAAACTGAAAGAGAACTTCAAACAAAGCTGGGCCAGTTATTTTGTAAAGTATATAAAAGCATATGAGGCCAAAGGCATTCCGGTTTGGGGCCTTACGGTGCAGAACGAGCCAATGGCCAAACAGCGCTGGGAATCGTGCATATTTACCGCAGAAGAAGAGCGCGATTTTATAAAGAAATATCTTGGGCCTGCCCTGCAGCAACAGGGACTGGGAAGCAAAAAACTGATTGCGTGGGACCATAACCGCGATCTGCTGTACCAGCGGGCGACTACCATCTTAAACGACCCGGCTGCTGCCAGGTATGTTTGGGGTATTGGTTATCACTGGTACGAAACCTGGACCGGCAGCGCCATGCAGTTTGAAAACCTCAAAAGAGTACATGAAACATTTCCCAACACCAACCTGGTATTTACGGAAGGTTGTGTGGAGAAATTCGATCTGAACCGCATCAACGAATGGTCTATCGGCGAACGCTACGGGTTCTCAATGGTAAATGATTTCAATAGCGGTACGGTAGCCTGGACCGACTGGAATATTTTGCTTGATGAAAACGGCGGGCCTAACCATGTAGGTAATTTTTGTTTTGCGCCCGTACATGCCGATACAAAAACCGGTAAGCTGATCTATACTAACGCCTATTATTATTTAGGTCATTTTTCAAAGTTTGTAAAAGCCGGTGCAAAACGTATCGGCACTGCTTCAAGCCGCGATAAATTGAGCACAACGGCTTTTATAAATCCTGATGGCAGGTTGATTGTGGTGGTGCTGAACCTTTCGAACGATGCAGTTGAGTACAACCTGTGGCTGCAGGGCAATGCAGCGGCAGTAAACAGTTTGCCCCATTCCATTACAACACTGGTTATTGAATAGAAGCAGTTTTATGTATGGCCCCGCGCGAAGGGCTGAGCTATAAAGCGTTGAGCGTCCCATGTGCAGGGCGCAGGACGAAACGCAACCAATGAAAGATCCCGAATGAAGTACGAGCGGTTTATCTGTCTCGTACTTCCTGTTTTTATGCCCGCCTTTAAAAATGAACACCGGTTGTAACGTTACCGTACACAGTCATATATTGCCAAATTATAAGTCATTGGCTGATAACGCCCTAACAAACTGGCATTTTATAGGTTATTTTACCATTGCCGCAGGCTGCATAAAAGGAACATATGATCAAAAACTATTTTAAGACTGCTTTCCGGAATCTGTTCAAGACGCCATTGCTTTCCTTTATTAATATATCAGGACTGGCATTAGGCATGGCCGGCGCCGGCCTGCTGTTGCTGAATATTTATTATTTAGTTAGTATTGATCAGTTTCATGAAAAGAAAGACCGGGTGTTTAAGGTGTATAATAAAACATCAGTAAATGGCCGGCTGAACTGCCATGATCATAGCCAGGCTCCCCTTGGGCCTGCATTGCAAAAAGAATATCCCCGCATAAGGCAAATGGCCAGAATAGCTTATACAGTAAAACAGTTCAGTTATAAAGAAAAAAAACTCCAGGCCGACGGGTATTATGCAGATGCTCCTTTCCTCAATATGTTCAGCTTCCCTTTAATAACAGGAAGTAAACAAGCCGTGTTAAAAGATCATGATGCAATTGTTCTTACCGAAATGATGGCGAAAAAGATCTTTGGGGACGAAGATCCTTTACAGAAAGTGATCCGTTTGGACAATACCCGCGACGTTACCGTAACAGGTGTGTTGAAAGATGTGCCGATGAACAGTTCATTGAAATTTGACTACCTGTTGCCATGGCAGGATAATAACAATAAGTGGGATTTGTATTTTGCAAACACCTTTGTGGAATTGAACAGTCCGGGAGAGAAAACAATTGTTGATAAACAAATTGCTGATATTATAAGTAAACACAGTAAAAACGAACAGGGCTCAAAGGTATTCCTGCATCCTGTTGGTAAAATGAGTTTGCAGGGTCATTTTGATGAAAAAGGAAACCCGAGAACTCAAATGGAAATTTATTTCCTGTCTGTTCTGGCTGTTATCATGTTATTTATAGGTTGTATAAACTTTATGAACCTGAGCACGGCCCAAAGTGGGAAAAGAGGAAAGGAAGTGGGAGTTCGAAAGATAATGGGAGCTGTAAAGAGATCGTTGATCGTTCAGTTTGTAACCGAGTCAACCTTACTTGCTTTTTTTGCGGGTTGCGTGGGGCTGCTTATTGTTCAACTGGTATGGCCGTCGTTCAGTACTATGGCAAAAGTTCGGATAGGTATTCCCTGGCATTTGCCCGTTTTCTGGTTGTCAACGCTGGCGTTTATTCTGTTTAC
>CBIHPC010000509.1:0-3635 GCA_966211305.1 uncultured Niastella sp. | reverse complement strand
GATGCCAGTTTCACCAAATTGAAACAGGTACAACAAATACTTACTTCAACCTATGGTCAGTTGCAACCATAAAATAGTTGTTAACCAATAGATCTAAGCTCCCGGTGTATTGCCGGGAGTTTACTCATTTTATAAAGGGTATAAAAACATCACATGAAAAGGTCATTTGTACTGGTATTTCTTGCTGCTGTAGCGTTAACAGCAGGCATTTTTTGTAGCAAAGGCGGCGATGACGGGGGCGATGCCGATAACGGCTTCGATAAAACCGGTATGCTCACCCACTATGCCGATGAGCTCATTCTTCCTGCCTATAAATCGCTGCAGGAAAAAGTGAACGGTTTCGAAACGCTCGCCAATGCCTTCCTCGCTACGAGGAGTGCGGCCAACCAACAGGCCCTGCTCGATGCATATAAACAATTGCACCTTCAATTCACCAGGGTAGAGGCATTCAACCTCGGTCCGGCAGTAGTTGCCGCGTTGGATGTATACCTGAATTTTAACGGCGGGCTCGATTATAATTTCAATACCAGTGGCGAGTTGACTGGTTTTTCTATCGACAGCACAACCATCGAAAACAATATCAGTTCCGGTAATTATGACCTTACCCAATATGTGCGCAACACATTTTATGCGCAGGGTTTTGCCGCCATCAATTATCTTTTCTTTGGCCCTAACGCCATCCAAAAGTTCGATAACAACACTGCCGGCCGGGTTAAGTATGCAAAAGATGTGGTTAGCCGTATGAAGTTCCTGGTCGATAAAGTGAACAACGACTGGACGGCCTACCGCGCGGATTTTATCAGCAATACAAAAACCAATGTGGGCAGCCCCATCGGAAATATGATCAACAATCTCGCTTATTACCTCGATGTGCTTAAAGGCCCGCGTATCGGCTGGCCGTTTGGCAAGCAGTCGAACGGCACCGCTTTCCCTACGAAAGTAGAAGCGTATTTCGCGGGTAATTCATCGGCGCTGGCGGTGGAAAGTGTGCGCAACCTGAAAAAGATCTTTACGGGCGGCGGCAGCGGTAAAGGTTTTTCCGATTACCTGGTTGCGCTGAAAAAACAGGACCTCGCCGGCCAGGTGACGGCCCAATTCGATATGGTGATCACCAAACTGGAAGCATTGCCCGATCCGTTGTCGACAACTATTACCAATGCGCCTTCGAACGTGGAAGCGGCCTATAAGGAAATACAAAAGCTGCTTACATTGATAAAAACAGATGTGGCATCGGCAACAGGCGTTCAAATTACATTCATGGATAATGATGGCGATTAACATGCAACGTTGGGAGAAACCGGTGCCTGTTGCGCCGCTCATTACCTTCCGCATCACCTTCGGCTTACTGATGTTTTTCAGTACGCTTCGTTTCTGGTGGCGCGGCTGGGTTGATACGGTGTATGTTTCGCCCAATTTTCATTTTACGTATTGGGGATTTGAATGGGTGCAGCCTTTTGGAAAACCAGGCATGTACCTGGTATTTTCCATTATAGCCCTGGCCGCATTGATGATCGCCATCGGGTTGTTTTACCGGGTGGCCACCGTGCTTTTTTTCATTTGCTTTACCTATGTGGAATTAATTGACGTAACCACCTACCTGAACCATTACTATTTTATCAGCCTGGTGGCTTTTATTATGATCTGGCTACCGGCCAATCGTTCTTACTCGATAGATGTTTTAATAAAACCCGCAAGTAAAAGGTTATACGTTCCTGCGTGGACGATTGGCATCATTCGTTTCCAAATGGGCGTTGTTTATTTTTTTGCCGGCCTTGCCAAGCTGAACACCGACTGGCTCGTTCATGCACAACCGATGACAACCTGGCTGCCGGCCAAAAGCCATCTGCCGCTGGTAGGCCCGTTGTTGTATAAAGAATGGGTGGCCTACCTGTTCTCCTGGTTTGGGGCGGTATACGATCTGTTCATTGTTTTCTTCCTGCTGAACAAAAGAACAAGACCTGTGGCGTATTGTGTTGTATTGATCTTTCATATTGCCACTGCCATTTTCTTCCCGGGTATCGGTATGTTCCCGTATGTGATGATCGTAAGCAGCCTGATCTTTTTTTCAGCACCTTTTCATCAGCGCTTATTGTCGATGTTGCCCGGTTATAAACAGGAAGATGCACCTGCAATGGTATATTCATTTACTTATAAGAAATGGCTGTACGGAACAATGCTGGTGTATATATTCTTTCAATGCATAGTGCCCTTCAGGTATTTGTTGTATCCCGGCCATTTGTTCTGGAGCGAAGAAGGGTATCGCTTTTCCTGGCGCGTAATGCTGATGGAAAAAGCGGGCACGGCTTATTTTACCGTAAAGGACAAAACCGGAAAACAGTTTTATGAGGTGAACAATGCCGAGTTCCTTACGCCATTGCAGGAAAAAATGATGAGCACCCAGCCCGATATGATCCTGAAGTATGCGCATTACCTCGCCGGCGTTTATGCAAAAAGAGGAATAGCGCAGCCCCGGGTGTATGGAGAAGTATATGTATCGCTTAATGGCGCCGGTTCGCGCCTGTTTATAGATTCCGGCGTTAACCTGGCGGCGGAGCCGTTCAGTTGGAAACATTATCATTGGATATTACCGTATAAAACAGATAAACTGAGATGAGAGTATTCTTTTGTTTTGTTATAGGCATGATTTGTATGATGACGGCTGTGGCGCAGCGTTCCTTTAATATCAGCGGAACGGTGAGCATTCAAAATGAACCGGCTGAACAGGCTACCGTAATATTATTACCGCAGGGTATGCAGCGCACCACGAACGAGAATGGTTTCTTCAGGTTTGCGAAACTGGATACCGGCGTATATGAGTTAAAGATCACCTATGTGGGACATGCCGCG
Source organism: uncultured Niastella sp. (assembly GCA_966211305.1). Taxonomy (GTDB): domain Bacteria; phylum Bacteroidota; class Bacteroidia; order Chitinophagales; family Chitinophagaceae; genus Niastella. Next base: position 788 of record CBIHPC010000509.1, on the reverse strand, counting down.
CAAACAATAGCTGTGCGCATTACCGGTAAGAACGAGAACCTGCGTATTGCATTGGTGCCTGCAACCAGCCTTGAAGATGTAATTGTAGCCGGCAAAAAGAATGAGAACATCTCAGGCAAACTGCAGGATGTTTCGGGTACAGCCATCTATGCAGGCAAAAAAACGGAACTCATCAATTTAAAAAATATCAATGCCAACCTGGCAACCAATAATACCCGGCAGATCTATGCGCGCATACCAGGCCTGAATATCTGGGAATACGATCATGGCGGTTTACAGTTAGGCATCGGCGGCCGTGGGTTAAGCCCGAACCGGTCATCGAATTTCAATATCAGGCAGAACGGGTACGATATCAGCGCCGATGCATTGGGGTATCCTGAAAGTTATTACACGCCTTCAACGGAAGCGCTCGACCGCATAGAGATCGTACGCGGCGCGGCCAGTCTGCAATACGGTCCGCAGTTTGGCGGACTGGTTAATTTTGTTATGAAAGAAGGGCCAAAGAAGGAGCGGCTACGCTTCACAACCAGGCAAACATTTGGCTCATTCGGTTTCTTCAATTCATTTAACAGCCTTGGCGGCACCATTGCCAACAACAAACTGAATTATTATACCTTTTATCAGTATAAGAAGGGGGATAGCTGGCGGCCAAACAGCCACTACGATCAGCACAATGCCTATGTTCACCTGGCATATAACCTTACGCCAAAGGTTAAGATCACGGGCGAATACACGCTCATGAAATACCTGGCGCAGCAACCCGGCGGCTTAACCGACGAACAGTTTAA
>CBIHPC010000508.1:0-3643 GCA_966211305.1 uncultured Niastella sp. | reverse complement strand
AAATTCATAATAACTACCATGCAACACATCATTTTATTACATGGCGCATTAGGCAATAAGGACCAATTGCATCCGTTGGCAAAAATGTTAAATGGTTCATTCCTGGTTCATAGTTTTAATTTCAGCGGTCATGGCGGGCGACCGTTTCCTGATATAGCATTTTCCATACCATTATTTGCAGAAGAGATTTTGGAATACATGAAGGAGACAAATATAGATCAGGCTGATATTTTCGGCTATAGCATGGGGGGATATGCGGCCCTGCACCTCGCAAAACATTATCCGCACAAGATCAATAGACTGATCACCCTGGCCACCAAATTCCATTGGGACGACAAAACCGCCGCCCGTGAAGTGAAAATGCTCGATGCGAAAACCATTCAGGAGAAGGTGCCGGCCTTTGCCGCCCAACTGCAACAACGCCATGCACCCAACGACTGGCTCACCCTGCTCGATAAAACAAAGGAGCTGCTTATTGGTCTTGGACAGCAAAATGCATTGCAGTTAAATGATTACACGTACATATCAACGCCTGCGTTGATATTACTCGGCGACCGCGACAAAATGGTTACCCTTGAAGAAACAACGGCGGTTTACAAACAATTGCCCAACGCCCAATTGGGCGTTCTGCCCGGCACGCCCCACGCCTTTGAGCAGGTGAAGGTGTCGTTTTTAGCGGAAATGATCACCAGGTTTATAACTGAAAAAGCCTGATTTCCCGACACAAAAAAACCATTTACCGGCCCGGCAAATGGTCATATTTCAGGATTTTATTATTGGGTTTGAGTATTCTTTGGGTCCCCGCTGTTGCGGGGCAGGCTTTGTGATTTGAGATTTGGAATTTATTCTTTGGAACTTGTGATTTGGAATTTGGTGCTTTTTCAAGCCACCTCCTTACTCATCTTCGGCACATGCACCTTTATGGTGCATCCATGCCCCTTGGAAGAGATCACTTCCAGTTTGCCGTCGAACAACTCTATGCGGCTGAGGATATTACTCAGTCCCACCCCTTTCCGGCGCTCCCGGGGATCAAAACCTTTCCCATCGTCCTCGATGTTCAGGTCAATAAAATCGTTCTTTTCAATCAATTCGATCTTCACATTATGCGCCTGCGCATGTTTTATGATATTATTGAACTGTTCCTGTACAATACGGTAGAGGGCCAGCTGTTGTTGCGGACTGATATTCCTTAGCTGTTCTCTTTCATAGTTGAAATTGATAGCGAATGGATTTACCAGGCGAATGTTCTCAATAAGATCCTGCACCGAATCGATGAGGCCGTTCTTGTCCATCACCGGCGGCACCAGCGATTTCGAGATCTTCCTGATCTCATTGATGGCCAGCTGCAGGTTGTTGATGCTGCGTCCCAGCAGTTCATCGCGCATATCTTCTTCCTGCATCGAAGCCTCGATATAGGCCTTTGTAACCGCCAGGATCTGGTTGATATTGTCATGTAGCTCCCGCCCGATCTCCAGCCTTTCGCGCTCCTGGCTCTCGATGGAAGCCCGTACCAGTTTGCGCTGGTGCTCCTCCCGCTCCCTGGCTATCTGGGCTGAATATCTGGCCAGTTGCGTTTCAACTTTTACTTTCTCCGTAATATCCTGGCAGGTGCCAATATAACTGATCACACCGTCTTTCCGTTTTACCGATCCCCGCCCTTCTATATTTTTTTCAACCCCGTGTTTGCTTACGATGCGGAACTGCACCGGGGTAGCCGCTCCCTTTTCCAACGCCTCTTCCTGTGCTTTCATAACGTTGTGTTTGTCATCGGGATGTACAAATTGCATGAAAATTTCGAACGACAATGGCGCATTGATCTCCAGGTCGAGGATCCGGAATAACTCTTCGGAGCAGGCGATCATTTCACCCGACTCCCCTATTTCCCAGCTACCGATCTTCGAGATCTTTTGCGCTTCGGCCAGTTGTCCTTCGCTTTGGCGCAATTGCTGTTCGGCAAGGATCTTCTCCCGCCGCTCGTTGGCTTCTTTAATGGCCCTTTTTATCTTGGGTATTACCGTAAACAGTTTATCCTTTATAGCGTAATCGGTAACGCCATTCTTGATCAGCTCCACCGCGTTTTCTTCGCCGATGGTGCCTGAAACGATTATGAACGGCACATCCGGACAAATTTCCTGTTTGATATTGAATGCCGATACGCCGTCGAATCCCGGCAACGAGTAGTCACTCAATATAACATCGGGTTTACAATCAAGCAACGCATTCCTGAATTGTTCTTTTGTTTCCACTATTTTTGGAACAAAATCCAGGGCGCCTTTCCTTAATTGGTACAACAACAGCTCGAGGTCGCTTTCATCATGTTCGAGGATCAAAAGATTAATACCTGGCACAGTTATCATAACTTACGATTGATAGGGTTGATTTAATATTAACCAGTAAAGGCCCATACTGCTTACGGCCTTTATATAACTTTCGAATTCTACGGGTTTTACTATGTAACTGTTTACCCCAAGCATATAGCTTTCCATAATATCCTTTTCTTCCTTTGACGAGGTAAGCAGTACAACGGGTATCATTCTGGTACGTTTGTCGGTCTTCAGTTTTCTTATCACTTCCAGTCCGTCTACTTTGGGCATTTTAAGGTCAAGGATGATCAGCCTTGGCAGGTCGGCGGCATTACGCCTGGCATACGCACCTGTGCAAAATACATAGTGCAGCAGTTGCTCGCCATCCTTTATATGGATCAGCGAACCGGCCAGCCCTTCTTTTGCAAGGGCCCGAATCGTTAGCTCAGCATCGTCGGCATTGTCTTCACAGAGTACTATGTCTACTTTACCGGGGTTTGCATTTTCAATCATATAGGAGGGTTATTGGTTTTTGGTAATGAAAAATAAAAAACAGCGCCGTCACCGGGCTTTCCTTCAGCCCACACTTTTCCGCCATGTTTTACAATGATCCGTTGTACAATGGCCAGTCCCACGCCTGTTCCTTCAAATTCATCATTACTATGTAACCGTTGAAATACGCCGAATAACTTATGCGCATACTGCATATCGAAACCGGCGCCATTATCTTTTATATAATACACTATTTCATCGTCTTTTTCATCAGCGCCTATTTCAACTTCCGGGTTGTCTTTTTTAGCGGAGTATTTTACCGCATTGGAAATAAGGTTGATGAACACCTGCGACAGCAAGGCCGGATCGCCCTGTGTTCCGGGCAGTGAATGGAGCGTTATTTTAGTTTTTTCCGATGCCGTATGCCGTATCTCTGCGACGATCGGTTCTACCAGTTTTTTAAAATCGACGGCTACACGGGTGATGTCCTTGCGGCCCATACGCGAGAACTCGAGAAGATCGTCAATAAGCGTGCCCATCTTCCGCGCATTGTTCCTGATCACGTTCAACATGCGTTTGGCCTCGTCGTTGAAATTCTGCGCATGATCTTCCTGTATCATTTGCGCATAGCCATTGATACTGCGCAGCGGCGCCCGCAGGTCGTGCGATACGGAATAGGAGAACGCTTCCAGTTCTTTATTGGTCAACTGCAGTTGGGCAACATTTCTTTCCAGGTTTTTATTCAGCTGGTTTATTTCAAAGTCGGCCTTTTTCTGGCGGGTGATGTCACGGCCATTGGCAAACCAGCTTTTGTTCTTATGCACCACGTTCCAGCTGAAATACCGCGG
>CBIHPC010000507.1:0-3668 GCA_966211305.1 uncultured Niastella sp. | reverse complement strand
GTATTCAGTTTTTTAAACCCGGCAAAATTATTGGTTGGCGGCCATAATAACAAATCGCCGGGCAATAATAAATTAAATGTCTAAAAGACAGAAAGTCAGGAAGAACAGTAAAAGCCCGTACCTGGCGGCTTTCACCCGATTTGAGGCGGATTAATGCATTTTTTTCAATTATCTGAAGGGAACGACCTTTAGTACTGGTCATTAGCACGTCAGCACATTGACTTTTCCGCCTTTTCACCAACAGGAACCGTCCATACGTCAAACTAAATTCACCGGCGGAACGCCTGAGGGTAGGTTTGTAGAAAATTAACCATATGCAACCTGCTTCCAACCGCCAGTCGTATTTAGACTGGCTCCGCATTTTCTCTATCATTGCTGTCTTCTTCCTTCACTCCGGAATGGCCTTCGTGGAGGAATGGGAATGGCACCTGAAGAACACGGAAACCAGCAACCTGCTGATGGAAATTAACTTCTGGCTGGGCCGGTTCAGAATGCCGCTGCTGTTTTTCATATCGGGAACGGTAACTTATTTCATGCTGCAACGAAGAAGCAGTGGTTCGTTCATTGGTTTACGGTTCCGGCGTTTGTTTATTCCGCTGGTATTTGGGATTTTGGTGATCGTTCCGCCACAGGTATACATGGAACGGCTGACACAGGGCTTTAAAGGCAACTTGGCCGACTTCTACCCTACTGTTTTTTCAACCGGTGCATACCCTGCAGGTAATTTCAGCTGGCATCACCTGTGGTTTATTGTGTATTTGTTTTTGTACGATATACTGTTTGCCCCCTTGTTCAAATGGATGATGAGTGAAAAAGGCAGGGAACGGCTGGCATTCTTCAACAAACTGGCCAATCGTAAATGGATCTATCTGCTTCCGGTGCCCGGCGTGATCGCTTATACCGCCATGAGCCGGCCGTTTCCCGAAACGCATGATCTTATTCACGACTGGGGCCGGCACGTATACTGGTTGTTTTTTCTGATAACCGGTTTTACCTGTATCAATTTTCCAAAGCTGATGGAGAGCCTCGAGCGGAACCGCCGCACCTCTTTTCTTTTCGCATTTGCAAGTATTTTGCTGATCAATTATTTGCGATGGAATAACCTTGAACCGGATGAAGTGCTCCCGAACTGGCAAAGCGATTACCGCACTTATTTGTTTATTGCTTTATTTCCTCTTACGGCCTGGGGTTGGATCTTCACGTTTATCGGGTATGGCAAGCGTTACCTGAACAAAAAGCACAGCGTGCTGAATTATGTAAATGAAGCCGTTTATCCTTTTTATATTTTACACCAGACGATCATCGTGATAGTAGTATTTTATGTAATAAGGACTAACGAACCCGTACTGAACAAGTTCCTGTTTACTTTTATAACATCCTTTGCATTGGTGATGTGCATTTATCATTTATTTATCAGGCCATATGCCATTACGCGATTCCTGTTTGGGATGAAACCGAAGAAAAAAGAGGTAAAGCAGATGAAAGAAACGACAGAGGCTGTGCAGGAGAAATCAATTGAAATTGCGCACCCAGCCATCCAAATATCGTAAATTACAAATAATGAAACGGTTCTGGAAATATGCCTTCCCCGGTTTATATGGATTGTTGATGTATATCACCGTGCGGGTACTCAATGATACACTCTCTCATTTCCAGGTTTGGAAACGCGCCTGGTCGATAACAGCCATCGAACTTACATTTGTCGTAAGCGCAGGTTACATTACCATGTATGCATTTGAAAAATTGTTTCAACGATTTGATAACAGGTTACAACACAATATCAATTTCAAAACGATCTTGCATGAACTGGTATGGGTAGCCATCATTGTAGCCGTGATAAACAATATAGTCGTTACGCCTATGGTGGCACTAACCGACGACGGCCTCAGCTGGGGCGATTTTGCCAACATCAACATCATCCCGCTTTTATACTGCCTCGTATATTATGGTGTGGTAAGAAGCAACAAACTGCTGATGGCCTACGTGAACAACAGGTTATTACTTGAAAAGATCACCAACGACCATTTGCAAACGGAGTTGAAATTCTTAAAAGCGCAATATCATCCGCATTTCCTGTTCAATGCACTCAATACAGTTTATTTTCAGATGGACGACAATGTGGCGGAGGCAAAAAAAAGCATAGAAAAGTTTTCAGAGCTATTGCGGTACCAGTTGTACGACCAGCAACAGACGGTGCCCATCAGCAGCGAGCTGCATTACCTGCAGAACTTTATTGACCTGCAGCAAATAAGAAGTTCTGATAAATTACAATTGAAGGTCTATTTTGATAGTTCCCTGAATGGCGAGCAGGTATATCCATTATTGTTTTTGCCGTTGGTAGAAAATGCCTTTAAATACGTTGGCGGGAATTATCACATAAATATTGAAGCCCGAAAAGAAAATGACAATATATGTTTTACCGTAGAAAATGCTACACCGGCAGTAACGGAATGGATCAAAGAAACCGGCTCCGTACCCAGAAATGGTATCGGTTTAGAAAACCTGAAACGGCGGCTTGAATTATTGTACCCGGCAAAACATACATTTACAGTGATCAAAAAAGAAAAAAGCTTTTTTGCAGAAATACAATTACAGTTACCATGAAGCCAATCATTAAGTGTGTAATAACCGATGACGAACCAATTGCCCGCAAGGGCCTGCAGGGATATATTGAAAAAATTGATTTTCTGCAACTGGCAGGGGTTTGTGAAGATGCCATTCAGTTAAACTCACTATTAAAACAGCACCCGGTCGACCTGTTGTTGCTCGATATAGAAATGCCGTATGTAACCGGCATCGATTTTCTGAAGAATACCCCCCAGGCGCCGAAGGTGATCTTCACTACTGCCTATGAACAATATGCCATCAAAGGCTATGAACTCGATGTGCTCGATTACCTGTTAAAACCCATTTCCTTTGAGCGCTTTTTAAAAGCGGCGAATAAAGCCTATGATTACTTTGCCGGGGCTGTCACCAAAGAAAGCAGTTACCTGTTCATCAAAACCGACAATAAACTGGAAAAGGTAAATTTGAATGAGCTGCTGTTCGTTGAAGCCATGGAAAATTATGTGGCATTATATACTGCCGACAGGAAGCTCGTTACCCACTCTACCCTGAAGGCCTTACAGGAGAGATTACCCACCAGCCAGTTCATTCAGCCGCACAAATCATACCTGGTGAATATGCAATGCATACAATCGATTGAAGGTAATATTTTGCATGTAGCCGGCAGGTACCAGATCCCGATATCGAAGTATCAGAAGGAGGAGGTGATGGAAAGGATCGTGAATGATAAGTTGTTGAGGCGGTAAGTTCTCACCCCCCACTCTTCACCAACTGTTGTTTTCGCTCCCACGGAAAAACCTTTTTGCGGGTATCCTTTACCGCCAACACCTTTTCACTATCGAGGGGCCGATAGCCATAATCATAACAATAATAGTATTGCTCCTGCTTTTTAGGCTGATACTGTTCAGTGAAATACTCGAATTGAAACCCCTTCTCAACCAGCTTCTGGCGCTCGATCACCAGCGTTTTTTTCTCAAAAGGCGCCAGTAATTCTTCCAGGATCCTTCTGTTCTTACGCAGAATATTATTGATGTTCCGCATCAACGGGGTGGCATCGCTGTTCAACCGGTTGTTGTAGTTGTTCCGGCATGAATCGTCGCAGA
>CBIHPC010000506.1:0-3676 GCA_966211305.1 uncultured Niastella sp. | reverse complement strand
GCATAGGAAACCAGCCGCACGCGGTAGCTGCTATCGGGGTACGACTTTATCCTTACCCCATATGCAAACACCCGTTGCACCCAGCTCAGTTCGGCCGTTTGACCTTTTTCGGCATACCTGATCCAGTATACATGAACGGGGTTGTCTGTATCGAGCACCCCTTTTTTGAGATTCAGTTCGTATACGATCGTGTTGGTATTGGAAGTTCGCTGCAGGTAAAATAATTGCCGGGCATTACCTGTTGGAACCGGAAACCCTTCCTGCGCTGCAGCATAGAAAGAAACGATGCTGCACAACCACATCATTAATACTTTTCGCATCATACTTTTTCGTCAAGCGCTTTTTTAGCGTCCATCAATCTTTTAATGGCCGTAATATTCGTGAGTACTGCCATAACGGTAACAGGGATGGTAAATACCGACATGGTTTCAAATACATGGAAAGGCAGACCGGGTATAACCAGTTTATAATCGCCGCCAATGATGGCCGCGGTAAGGCCGCAGGCAATGGCAGATAAGGCTGTGAGCACCACCCGTTCGGGTCGTTGCATTAAACCGCCTTTATTCTGAATACCGAGGCCCTCGCTGCGGGCGCGGGTATAACTCACCATCATAGAACCGATCAGCGCGATAAATGCAAATAAAGAACTTAGAAAATAATGATGCGCCACCAGGTAATAACAAATACCGAGGAACATGAACATTTCGCTATAGCGGTCAAGTACCGAATCGTACAGGGCGCCGAAGCGGGAGCTCATATTACCTGTACGCGCTACCTGACCGTCGAGCATATCGAACAAACCGGCAAAAAGAATGAGGCCGCCTGCCCAGCCAACATAGGAAAGATCGCCGCGGTTGCCTTCTTCCGCCCCCACAATAAATATGATGGCCACACCAATGTTCAATATTAAACCGGTAGTAGTAATGAAATTTGGCGTTACACCCACTTTTACCAGGCCCCGCACCAGGGGGGCTATCACACTGTAAATACTTCTTTGCAAACGGTCACGCATAGCTATCTGACTCATAACAACTAATTTTATTAAAATTCAAATCTTGCCCGGGCACGGATACCCCATTTCGGTACATCAGGGTTTTCCAGGTACGACAACCGTCTAACGTAGTCGACCCGTAATATTTTGAAGATGTTGCCGATGCCGACATTGGCTTCCATATACGGTTTGGAGGCGAGTGAAAATGTTGTGGTGCGGCCTGTTTCATCTGTAGGGAATACAAACGCTTCTTTGTTCCACGCCGGATCGTTCTCCCTGCGGATACCGCCATACACCATCTTAAAACCGGCCACTTCCCGCAGCTTCAGCTTTTTTATCACCGGGAGTTTATTAAAAATGAAACCATTGAAATAATAATCGGTGCTTACAGAAACATAATGATCGCTTACAAACTCCATAAAGTTCATCATATTGAAAGAGTTGAGTTGGTAAGCATATGTCTGATTGGCCCGATGGATGGTAAGTAAAGGGTAGGGTAGCTGCCCGAAGGTATAACCGCCTTCGGTTACCACATCGGCATAACCGAATTGTGAAAAATAGAACCGCTTGAAAATATTGGCGGTGAGCTGCTGATAATCATAATCACCGTTGGCCAGTCCTTTTATTCCGGAAATATACCGTAAACGGAAGATCGGGTACTTATTGTAGATTGGTATGCGATAGGTTTTTCCCTGGTAAAATTGTTCGCGGGGCGCCCAGCGCAGTTCTGCCGATAGCTCCGTAGTGGTGATATCCTTAATGGTTGCGATACCGGCGCCATCGAATTTTTGATAAACGATATTTCCGGCAGCCTGTTGCCGCCAGTTCTTGAAGCCGAATGTATAGCTGATGTTTTTGCCAAACTCGCGTACATATTCTGCAATAAAGATATCGTTGTACAACCACTTGTTGTTATCGCCCCGTTTAAAGGATAACAGGAAGTTATCTTCCTGTACAAACTGCAGTTCCTGCCCGGGTATTTTGGTGTCGTGCTGAAAACTTACCCGTAAAAAATTATAGGGAAAGGTGTAGATCGATTTTTTGTTGAAGGAATAAGCGCCGGATAAAAAATATTTCACGCGCTCATCTTTGAAACCATAGGCGGCATAGGTTTCGAAATACAACCGCTTGCTGAATTTGGGTGTGGTACGGCCGCCGAACCGCAGCCGGAATCCTTCCACCGGGTTGAAACTGTAAAATGCATTTACCGGGCCGATATCGAATGGGCCTGCAGATTTGTATCCTGCGAGCAGGAACGTGGCCCAGTCCATCAGCCTGCGGTACGATCTCATGTTTTTCAGGCTGTCCATGTTCGTGTAGGCCTTCTGTTCAGTGGCAGAAAGGGCAGTATGCCGGTTGGCCGTCCAGAAACTATCGGTAGCGGAACCAGGGAGATCGACAATTACTTCACGGCTGCCTTCATACACCGAATCGGGCGCGGGCTGGTTGATGATATAATTCTTATAGGAAACCGTTCTTTCGCCTACCAGGCCGCCGGAAGCTTTTTTCGACAAAGCAAATTCTGCAAGCATGTTGCTCATCACTACATGGTACCGGCCATCGGCGCCGCGTTCAAAATCCTGTTTTATCCGCAGCTCTCTCGTCCAGTTAAGATTGGCATGTTTAGTAAGGCCCATCTGGATCTTTTGCACGGCATAATTGCCATCGAGCGTTATGAACATGGAACCTCTGAACAATATATCGTTGGGGTTGCGCGGTGCAAAATTCAGTTGTACCAGTTTGATGCCGTCTGCTTCTATGGTATCGCGCAAATAAAAACGGTAGAAGGTGGGAGCGAGGTCTGAAATGGGGCTTAGCAGCTGGTTCGAAAGCAGGGTGAGATTGGGTTCATAAATATCGATGGGCGTATACATGCTGTTCAGGTAGCGCGTAATGCCATCGTTGTCGACAAATTCGCCAAGATTCACTTTTTTCTTCGCCAGCACATAGGTCTTTTCTTTTGAAGGGCTTTTCCGGTAGTATTTATCAGAAAGGGTTTCTTCGAGGTAAACCGGTATCAGGGCCTTGCCGTCGATGCGGGTAGTGTCCTGGTTCTCCACCAGAAATTGGTAATTCTTCAAAAGCCGGCTGTTCATCAGCTTTTCAGGTTTATTGGTGAGCGACAGTTCCATTTTCTCGTACTGCTGGTACTGCACATATTCGAAAGCGCTCATGCGGTTGCGGGCCCTGTTGTCAACTACTTTCCTGATAAGATCTACCGCCGGGTTATTCCGGTTGCTGTATTTGCTGCGTCTTCTTGAATTCACGGTTACCGATGCCATTTCCGCTACTTCGAGGTTTACGTCGAGGTGTTGCGTAATGCCCGTTTCTATTTTTTTACGCAATACTTTATACCCGTTGAAGGAAAACTCCAGCGTGGTATTCTTCGGGTTAACGGTTGAAATGGAATAACTGCCGTCCTCGCCGCTTATCACGCCTTTGCTGCCTTTGAAGTATACACTTACAAAAGCAAGCGGCGCATGTGTTTGGGCGTCCCTTACTATTCCCTTTACAACGGTTTGCGCCTGCGTGTAAACAAAAAAGCAGGTAATAAAAAGGAATAAGGCCAGGCTTTTTTTACTATCTATCAAACTAATCATCGTCTACCAATTATTGCTGAACACAAAATGCTTTTGCAGGGGATAATTGTACAGGAAAGCAACCAGCAGTGATGTCACTACTTTT
>CBIHPC010000505.1:0-3702 GCA_966211305.1 uncultured Niastella sp. | reverse complement strand
TGCAGCGCTCTTAATGAACGGCCAAACTGGTTAGGCCGCGGCACATCGGTATTGGTATTATCAGGCGTCCAGTAATTCAGTCCGTCTTTGATGGTGCGGGTAGCTGTTTTGCTGGAGTAATACAAATAATCCTGGTAGGCTTTGTTAGCTATGTTATGCCCATAAGTATAATTGGCAAAAATGGTCATGGCGAATTGTTTATACCGCCAGTAGCTCCAGATACCGCCCCAGCCTTTAGGTACTATGCGCCCCACAATGGTGCGGTCGTACTGATTGATCTTTCCGTTGCCATCGAGGTCTTTCACCCGCACATCGCCGGGCCGTGCGTTGGTGTCAAGCGAAAAATCATCGCCTTTCTGGTACAGACCATCATATACATAATCAACGATGAGGCTGTTGGGCGCTTCACCCACTTTAAGCCAGGGGCTTAATGAATCTACACCGGGCAGCAGTTCGGTAACCTTCGATTTGAACTTCGACCAGTTGAGGTCCATCTGCCAGTCGAAATTCCGGTTTTGAATAAGGTGCAGTTTCAGACCAATATCAATACCACGGGTGTTCATCTGCGATATATTGATCCACTTACTGTCGAAACCCTGCGATGGCGCTAAAGGATTGTTCAGCAACAGGTCGTTGATATTTTTATCATAGTAGTCGAAGGTTAACCTAACCCTCGATTTCACGAATGCCAGGTCGAAACCGGCATTGAACTGGTTCTGGCTTTCCCATTTCAGCGCGGGGTTGCCCTGTGTACCTGTTCCTAACTGAAAACCGGTGGTTTGCGGCGTGGTTCCGGTAAAGGGATAGGCGGCAGGGTTCATGCGGGTATAGATGGCATCGATGGGTATTTCCTGGTTACCAACCACACCATAACCTGCACGGATCTTGAAATCGGTTATAACCGACCGCAGCTTTAATCCCATGAACGGTTCTTCTATCACCCGCCATGCAGCGCTTACCGAGGGGAAATAGCCATACCTGTTATCGGAACCAAAACGTGATGAACCATCGCGGCGAATAGTTCCGTTAAGAATATACCTGTTCCTGAATTTATAAATAACACGACCGAGCAATGAGGCAACCGACCAGTTGAAATAATCGCTGGAAATATTGTCGCGGTTGCTGGCGAGGCTCATGTTCTTGTACGTGAGATCATCGGTTGGAAAGCCTGAGGCTTCTTCATAATTCCATTCCTGTCTTCTTTGCTGATAAGTGGCGCCCGCGAGGAAATCGAATACATGGTTGGCGGAAGGGGTAAAACTATACGCGAGCGTATTCTCCCATAAATAATCGCGCCAGCCGAAATTCTGGATCTTCGCTATGCCTTTTTTGGCAAAACCCGTACTGGTGGTACGCGGATAATATTCAAAGCGCTGATTTTTGTAAACGTCGAGCCCAAAACTGCTGCGGAAGGTAAGTCCTTTGATGATCTTGTATTCGCCAAAGACGTTCCCTAAAAAACGGTCATCGGTATTGCGCACCGGTGATTGCGTAAGGGTTACCGGGTTATTGAATAAAAGGTTACCGCTCGAAGGATCGAAGTTAGCCGAGGGATTGCCCAGCGAATCATAGGCCGACATCAGGGGGCTAATGGTTACCGCATTGTAAAAAACCTCATTGCTTGTAACATCGTTCTTTATATGAGAGAAGTTGGAGTTCACACCCATTTTCAATTTGGCGTTGATCTCCGATTCCACATTCACTTTTAATGAATAGCGGATAATGTTGGAACCTTTGATAATTCCATCCTGGTTCAGATAATTGCCGCTCAGGTACAATTTATTTTTTCCCACGCCATTCGAAATGCTGAGCGTATGGCTTTGCTGTGGGGCGATCTGCGTTACCAAACCAACCCAATCTGTCCATTTACCTGCGGCCATATTGCGCCGTTCATCGCCATTGAACAATAACGTATCGATCCCCGGTCCCATTGGCCACGCCACAGGGTCTTCATCGCTAAGCCCCTGGCGGCGCAGGTTTACATAATCATCGATATTATCAACGAAATCATAGGTCTTTATCATTTTTTGCATACCGTAGTACCCATCGTAATTGATGGTTGTTCTTCCCGAACCTGCTTTTTTGGTAGTGATGATTACCACACCTTCCGCGGCACGCGAGCCATAGATAGCCGCGGCGGAAGCGTCTTTCAATACATCGATCGACGCCACATCATTGGGATTTATTTCGCGCAGATCGTAGGTTACCACTACTCCATCTACCACATAAATTGGCCCGGTACCCTGTGTTATGGTATTGATGCCGCGGATGCGCACATTGGTACCGGCGCCGGGCTGGTGGCCGGCATTGGTAACCTGCATACCGGGAATACGGGCCTGCAGCGCCGCATTGATATTCGTTACCGGTAGTTCTTTCAGCTCTTTTCCCGAAATACTGGAGATAGCGCTGGTAACATCTTTTTTCTGCTGTTTTCCGTAACCGATCACAACCACTTCGTCCATTGCCCCGGTTTCCTTTTGCAGCAATACATCGAGCGTAGTTTGTGATTCGGTGATGTTGATACTTTGCGTTTTGTAACCGGTATAACTTAGTACCAGAATAGGTTTTCCTTTAACAGGAATAGAGAACGTGCCGTCATTCGCCGTTATTTGGGAAGTATTGTCTCCAATAACCCGCACAGAAACAAGTGCCAGCGGCGCTTTATTTTCAGCATCCAGCACTTTTCCTTTCAGCACACGGTCTTGCGCCCGTATGCCTGTGCAGGTTATAATGGATAAAAACAGAAGAAGGGTCAATTTATGCATAGCAATCGTTTTTCGTTTTGTGAATACTGACCGGTACAGCCCGGTTGCAACATGGATCAAGATCAAAAGTCGTATTAAAGTTTTTCTAAAGAAATAGGAAATTGTAGGAAATTGATGGACTTTTATACACTAAACCCTATTTAGCGTTCACCCATATGACACAAAAAAAATCAAGAAAACGCCAGGGCTTCGAAGGACAAAAGCTGATCGTTGTGCCAAAAAAGATCGCAACCGGCTTTCTGATGAAAGACGCCATTACAAAGCAGATATACATTACAGATATAGGCTACTACCCCAAGGCCAACCATCACTATATTGAACGGCCGCACGGCATCAACCAGCACATCATCATTTATTGTGTGGAAGGAAAGGGCTGGGTAAGCATCAACAAACAAAAGATGGACATTTCACCATCACATTTCATTGTGCTGCCCGCTAACACCCCGCATAAATACGGCGCCATGGAATCGGATCCATGGACCATTTACTGGGTGCATTTCAAAGGCGACATTGCTACCTATGTAATGAACCTGATCACCAGGCATGGCGAGGACTATTTACCCTATCTTTCTTATAACGAGAACCGGATAAAACTTTTTGAGGAGATCTGTTTTCATTTTGAACAGGGGTACAGCGCCGACACCCTGCGGTATGTGAATATGATCTTCTATCATTTCCTATCGTCGCTGCTTTATGAGGAAAAATATAACCAGGCGGGAAAAGCGTCTTCAAAAGATGTGATAACGCTTACGATCGACCAGATGAAAGAAAAGATCAACACCAACCTTACCCTGAGCGACCTGGCAGGTTCGGCGCATATGTCGGTAACGCATTTCTGTAACCTTTTCAGATTGCAGACCGGCTTTTCACCAATAGAATACTTCAATCATTTAAAAGTGCAGCAGGCCTGCCAAACGCTGGCCTTTAAATCGAAACC
>CBIHPC010000504.1:0-3728 GCA_966211305.1 uncultured Niastella sp. | reverse complement strand
AGGGTTTTCGTAAGGTGTAAAAATAACATATCGGTTTGTGAAATCATAATGGTGGAATGCCGGGAAGGATGTATGGTTGGGGCAGTTATATATGGAAGGGGGATGAAAATTTATCGTTGAACCGTATTTTCATATGGTTGAGCATCGTTTTCATATGGTAGCGTACTGTTTTCATATGGTGGAGTACCGTTTTCATATGAAAACATGCCCTTTTCATATGACAGAGCCCCATTTTCATATGAAAACATACCCTTTTCATATGATTTTCTATGGCTGCAAAAGGGGGCAAATCGGTTATCTGCAGTATTGATAAAATACAATCTATTATATACCAATGTGTTTCTTACAGGATTGATTAAAATTCCATTCAAATAGTCATTTGAAATTGCATTCGCGGGGGAACTGTGCTCCATGCTGCTCCTTTCTTTATCTTTGCCTGTAATCAATAACTTACTCCAAACACCGGCTGCATATGCATTTACTCATAAATGGTAAATCAATTACCCTGTTACGTTTTATCGTGCTTATTCTCCTTTTTGCAAATACCGGATGCCAGAAAGAAGTCTCTTCAGAAACCGGGGCGATGCCCGGTGGCAGCGGAACCGTTGACAGTGCAGCCGTATTTTCGTTAGTGCCTTCCGGCGCAAACTGTTCCGATGCCGTTGTTGACGGGTCGTATGTTGCAGGGCAAGCTGTGGGAATGGACGAAGAACTGATCGTTACCGTCAACGTTACAAAAACCGGCGAATGGAATTACGCCACGTCATTCGTAAATGGATTTGCATTTGCAGGGTTTGGCAGTTTCACTCAAACGGGTATTCACCTGATCAGCCTTATGGCGGTTGGCACGCCTGTTTCGGCGGGCATTACGAGGTTCAATCTCAATATCGATGGGGCAACCTGTTTTATAGGTGTGCAGGTACAGCAGTAGCAGGTGATAGGGCACCCGCGTATATAATTATAAAGCAGCCAAGGAAGTTTACATTATACTGCAGACAATATAAAGAAGTAGGGGCGGGCCTTGAGGCAGCCCCTACTTCGTTTTTACTGTTATTGCCCCACAGGTCCGTTCTTCCAGTACTTAACGTTTTTCCAGCGTGTCTCTGACCTCGATCCGGAGATATTATAAACACCGCATTTGAAGTAATGGGTGGCATTGCCACGGTCGGCATAATTTCCCTTTAGTGTATTGTTGATATACACATATAACCTGCCGTTATCGGCATCATGCTGTACGTTTACGTGTATCCATTTGTTGTAAGCGTTGGTCATTAACGTTTCATTGTCGTATCGTTTAATGGTGCCGCCGCTGGCCGAATGTATCTTAAGCATAATGGCCGTTGCATGGGTAGAACCGCCGAACACCTGCATAATATCTGTGCCTTTAGAGCCGGAAACGATATATACATCGCCCTCAAACTGGTGCCGGCCCGATGTATAGTTATTTTTCATACGCAGTTCCGAGCGTGGCCCGGTAGAACACCCTTCATACTGGCATTCATCATCGGGATAGATCCAGAAGCGATGTTCGCCGCCGGAATAACTGTAGCGGCTCGATTGGGAAAGATCCCACGGCGTTTGAATATTATAGGTATAGGATGTTTGCGTCCAGCCGCTGGTTGGACTGGCTTCAGTGTTTGGCGCTCTGTCTGCGATCGCCTCATCGTTTTGTGCAGCGGGCGTTGCCGTTTTTTTACAGCTTACATGAAGGGATGAAACAATAAGTAACAGGAACAGAATGGGCGTTAGGGACAGCAGGCATTTGCTGCCCTTTGATGGTAGATAATTCATCTGGCAAGTTTTTAATGATTATAGAAAATGGTATCGTTAATAAAAGTTAAGCAATGCAATAAGGAGAAGGGTGCGGTGAATTGGCATTTTATTCGGTTAAGTTGGCTTCTCAGGTGATAAGAAGCGGCGGGGTGTGGGTCTGATTTTTGCAGAATTGATGAGGCATTTTGAGTAAGCACGAATGATAATCAGGTAATAATAAAATCAACATGTTATGAAAGTAAAAAGATATCTGGTAACAGCCGGCTTTATAGCAATTTTAACATCCTGTGGCGGCGGCTCACCAAAAGGCGACGAAGCTACGGTACAGGAAAAACAGGAAACGTCGGAAGTGACGGGAACGCAATTTGCGGTCGATACAACTGCTTCCAGCATTCGATTTACCGGGTATGGCGTTGGTAAAAACCATCCGGGTAAATTCAAAGTATCTTCCGGTACGGTAGCCCTTGCCAATGATCAGATCACCGGTGGCAGTTTTACAATCGATATTAAATCAATGGACCTGGAACAAAAAGGCGGCATCTTCGATTCAAAATTACGTCCGCACCTCATGAGCGGTGATTTCTTCGATGCCGATAAATTCGGAACGGCAAAGTTCGAGATCACCGGCGTGCAGCCGTACACGGCGAGCGGGTCAGATACATCTGTTGTTGCAGGCGCCAATTATATGGTAAGCGGCAACTTTACGCTCAAGGATGTAACAAAGAATATTAGTTTTCCTGCGAAGATCGATCTTGACGGTAATACATTAAAAGCGAAGTCGAACTTCGTTATCGACCGTACGCAATGGCAAATGCATTATGGTAATGATAAAACGCTGGGCGATAAATTCATTTCAGAGAAAGTAGATGTTGAATTGGACCTGGAAGCGAAAAAGCAGGGGTAACGTAAATGAATAATGAAAGAAAAGAGGCGTCAGGCAACAGGCTGCTGCCTCTTTTCTTTTAGTTGGGTTGTATCAACGAACCGGTTCCCTCAATATCGTTTTTAATTTTTCAGGTGATGTTTTTCTGAAATCAGATAAGTAGATCTCGTGATGAAGCCCATTCCTTCCCAAATTGTTTTGTTCTGTGAATGCGGCAATCTTCAGCAAAGATTCAGGCTCAGTTGAAAAAGGGCCAACGTGTAACATTTGAACACACTTTCCTTCATTCAGGGTAAAGTGTTGCACCTGCGCGGCCAGTTCAATATGCTTCCTGGCGATAACTGATTGTTTTGCTGCTTCAATGTCTCCGGCCGTCACAAAATCAGGCATCCTGATGAGTAACCGATACTCCCATTCGCTTCTTGGAACTTCAGTAGCGGCGGTTTTTATATTCTTTCCCGGAAACCTGGCCTCGTCGAACCACCATTGTCCTTCGAGTTTTGAAACTACAAAGTCACTGTTTTTGGCTTTGTACACAAATTTTATAGTGTAAGCCGTGGAGTACAACGCTTCAATATTTTTCGCAAAAGCAGGGGCCGAAGGATCGCCTTTTCCCGTAAGCGAAATAAAATGCGCTTCTTCGATGTTTACCAGTTCAGGTGTTGGTTTAGCGGTGAAATAGGTTTTATGTGCCTTCGTAAGATCGAGTTTATTCATTTTGCCGGTTTTGTTAGTGCTGCAAAAATGACGGTACCTGCTGACAACCTTATGTCAGCAGGAAAATAAAAACTTAGCAAAGGCTTTCCTGACCCCCAAGCGTTTTTCGCTAAGTGTTTTCCCTGCTTTAGCATTGTTTAGCAACCAGGTGGAAAACTGAAAACAGGTGATATATGATTTTTATTGTAATTTCAACGCTTCTGATCACATGGTGAATGCAGGCCCCTGATTTCGAACAATATACCGACAACTATTTACTGCAACAGCTCTCGCATAACGACCAGGCTGCATTTACCGTCATCTACCAACGTTACTGGAAAACACTGTTCAGGGAAGCCATGAATGTGTTGCGTTC
>CBIHPC010000503.1:0-3752 GCA_966211305.1 uncultured Niastella sp. | reverse complement strand
TTATTATAAAGCCAGAACGCCCAGTTGTCAGAGTTAATGGCAATTTGCTTGTTGGTGTTAAAGTTCTCTTCCTTTAAAATTTTGTAAGGAATGTCTTGCAGGTCGGGTAAAGAGGTTTTGTCACCGACTTTATAAACAGCGTCGGTAAAATCGGCGTTTACGAAAACACCATCATAGGCATTAACATCAAAAGTAAATTCAACAGCGAAGGGGGCTTTCTTTAAATCATATTCTCCGTTCACCGGAGTTACGGCGGCACCGTTTTGAATAATTTTCAGGCTTACTTTAGCTTGGGAAAAAGCGGTGCTGGCTACTAAGGCAAAAAAGAACAAGGAAATGGTTGTTTTCATAATTCGGATTTTTCATACATGTTTATCTTCATACCTGCTACAACGTACAGATCAAAAAGATATTTTGTCATCGTATAAATACCATTTTTTTCCGGCGGGTCGGTGGTATCCGCAACAAAATAGAAAAATATTTTTATCTGTGAAACCGTTTTTTTAAATCAAGGTCAAATTTATTTGAAGTTTCTTTGGCAACGTCATATCCCGCGTCGGCATGTCGTATAACTCCCATCCCGGGATCGTTCCTTAAAACCCGTGCCAGTCGCGCCGCGGCATCATCTGTACCATCCGCTACGATCACCATGCCTGCATGAATGCTATACCCCATCCCTACTCCACCGCCATGATGTAAACTTACCCAGCTGGCGCCGCCGGCGGTATTAACGAGGGCATTTAAGATTGGCCAGTCGGCCACTGCATCGCTGCCGTCCATCATTGATTCCGTTTCGCGGTTGGGTGATGCAACTGATCCGGTATCGAGGTGGTCGCGGCCGATTACGATTGGCGCCTTAACTTTTCCCGTTCGTACCAGTTCATTGAATGCAAGCCCTGCTTTTTCCCTTTCGCCCTGCCCCAGCCAGCAAATTCGTGCGGGCAGTCCCTGGAAAGCGATCTTTTCTTTAGCCAGTTTCAGCCAGCGTTGCAATGATGTATTTTCAGGGAACATCTTGCCAATGACCTCGTCGGTCACCGCAATGTCGTGCGGATCGCCGCTTAATGCCGCCCAGCGGAACGGGCCTTTGCCTTCGCAGAACAATGGCCTGATATATGCCGGAACAAAACCCGGGAAATCAAAAGCATTTTGCAATCCTTTTTCCTGCGCCCTCGCGCGAATGTTATTTCCGTAATCAAACGTAATAGCGCCTTTTTGTTGTAACTCCAGCATCAATTGTACATGACGGTACATGCTGTTGTATGCATAGGCAATGTATTGATCGGGATTTTGCCCGCGCAAAACTTTTGCCTGTTCATAAGAGATCTCATGCGGCCAGTAACCGATCAGCGGATCGTGCGCCGAGGTTTGATCGGTCAACGTGTCGGGAACAATATTTCTTTCAATGAGGCGTTCCAACAGCGTTACCGCATTGCACAATACGCCTATCGATAGTATTTCTCCATTTTCTTTTGCCTGAAAGGCACGATCAATTGCCGCATCGATATCTGTTATTTTTACGTCGAGGTATCTTGTTTCTATGCGTTTATCTATCCGCCATTCTTCTACCTCTGCAATAAGGGCAACGCCTTCATTCATGGTAATGGCCAGGGGCTGGGCGCCGCCCATACCGCCTAAACCGGCGGTTACATTCAACGTGCCTTTCAGCGAACCGCCAAAATGTTTGGCTGCCGCTGCTGCATAGGTTTCATACGTTCCCTGCACGATTCCCTGGCTGCCGATATAGATCCATGAACCGGCGGTCATTTGCCCGTACATCATCAGCCCTTTTCTTTCCAGTTCATCGAAGTGTTGCCAGGTAGCCCATTTGGGAACGAGTTGTGAGTTGGAGATGAGTACGCGCGGTGCATTGGCATGTGTTTGCAAAATGCCAACGGGTTTACCGCTTTGTATCAGCAGGGTTTCATTATCGTTCAGGTCTTTCAGCGATTTGATGATGAGGTCGAGCGCTTCGAAACTGCGGGCTGCTTTTCCGCGGCCGCCATAAACGATAAGGTCATCGGGTCTTTCTGCAACGGCCGGGTCGAGGTTGTTCAGCAGCATGCGTAGGGCCGCTTCCTGGATCCAGCCTTTGCAGTTGAGTTGTGAACCGGTGGGTGTTTTGTATTTGGCGGCGTCGTATGTCCTTACCATATATGAATAAGATTTGGATGAATTCTAATTAATCGTATGGATTGCGTTTGGGATTTCTTTTTGAGTTGAGTAAATTCAATACCACGATTGTGTCTTTACGAATACGATAATATATGACATTATTTTTGCCTAACAGCGTTTTTCTTACCTCCGGATTCTTTTTTGAAGGCCTTCCGAAATGTGGTTCCCGTTGAATGATGTGTAACCTTAAAAATATTTTTTCATAAAAATCATCTGCTACCTTAAAACCCCATTCATTGGCAATGTATTCATAAGTTTTGGCCACTTTTATTTGGAATCTCTTGTTGATTTTAATTTTGTGCGCCATTCTTCCATATTTTTTTTGAACTCCTCAAAACTTATGGTTTCTCCCCTGTCTGCTTCGGCTATGGACTCTTCAAGATCTTTTATTTGTTCTTCCGTAAGATTATCCTCTGCTTCATCAGCTGCATTATCCGCCTCCTTTGTTCTGTTCTCAATAACATATGGCACAACATCGTCATTCAGTACACTCAGCGTATGCTCATCATCAATATTATCAATCAACTCATGGAGTTTCTTTTTTAACTCCTCAAGGTCTCTTTTTTTATCCTTGTTTTCCATATACAGGTATTTTACTAAAATTACCAAAAACTTTAAAACTATACCCCAAACACTTCAAACCCTTCATTTAAATTGATCTTTTTCAACTTCGACAATTCATTACAATGTTCCACAAACGAAAAATCACTGATGATCCTTTTTATTTTATCAATGTCATCGGCAAATATTCTGTCCTCTTCGGCAAAACTTACAAACTCCCGAACATAATCATGGGCCGACTCCAGGATCTCACTGCTCTTTAACGGTCTTCTGAATTCGATGGCCTGGCAGGCGCTCAATAATTCAATGGCTAAAATATATTCCAGGTTGTCTATCACCTGGTTCAGTTTTCGCCCGCTGATACTGCCCATGCTTACATGATCTTCCTGCCCCAGTGAAGTGGGAATACTATCGGCGCTTGCCGGAAAACAAAGGGTCTTGTTCTCTGTTACCAATGCTGCTGTTGTATATTGCGGTATCATAAAGCCACTGTTCAGGCCCACATCTTTCATCAGCAACATGGGCAGTCCCCATTTGCCTTCCAGTAACAGATAACACCGCCGGTCGGAGATATTACCTGCTTCTGCCGCTGCAATACAGGCATAGTCTAACGGCAGCGCCAATGGCTGCCCGTGAAAATTGCCGCCGCTGATGGTATCGTCGGCACTAAGAATGATGGGATTGTCGGTTACCGAATTCAATTCGGTTTCGGTCAGTTGTTTCAAATGCAGCCAGGCATTGCGGCTGGCGCCATGCACCTGCGGCATGCAGCGCAAGCTATAGGGGTCCTGCACGCGCCCGCAATCGATATGGCTTTGCATAATTTCACTCTGGTGTAAGATCAACCGCAGCCGTTGCGCTACCAGCTCATTGCCTGCAAACGGCCGTAACCGGTGCAGGCGTTCATCAAAGGGCGCCTTGGTGCCGGTCAATGCTTCCAGGCTCATGGCTCCAATGATATCGGCCGCTTCGAGACAATAATGCAACCGTTGCACCGCCTTTACCGCAAAGGCCAG
>CBIHPC010000502.1:0-3756 GCA_966211305.1 uncultured Niastella sp. | reverse complement strand
GGTTCCTGCCTGGATTTTCTTACATGGGTGAAGTAAATGAAAGAATTGCCGTTCCACGAAAACAACATCCCACACAGGTATTGGCCGGTAGCGTTGGAATAGCCGGTTCCCAAACAGGTATCTATCCTTTAAATAGTCCGGGTGGCTGGCAGATCGTAGGCCGTACGCCGATCAGGTTATTCGATCCTTTTGCTCCCGAGCCGGTAAAGTTACAGGCGGGAGACAGGGTTCAGTTTTATGCCATAACTAAACAGGAGTTTGAAGAATACAGTTAGGCAGGGAAGGAGCTGAAACCTGTTACTGATTATTGATAAACCTTAGCTGAAAACTTCGAACTAAGAATCTTTTGGAGAACTTAATGCATGTCCCTAACTATCATCAGACCCGGAATTTTAGACACATTGCAGGATCTTGGCCGCACTGGTTATAGCAGGCTGGGCATAAATCCCGGTGGCGTAATGGACCGTTATGCCGCGCAGGTGGCCAATATGCTGGTAGGTAATGATACCCACGAAGCCGTTATTGAAATTCATTTCCCCGGCGCACAGTTCCTGTTCGATCAGAATGCCCTCATTAGTATTACCGGCGGTGATTTCAACACCATGGTGAACGATGAAACGGTGCCGTTATGGCATCCTATGGTGGTGCGAAAAAATGCGGTGCTGCATTTTCCCAGACTGCAGCATGGCGGCCGCTGTTATCTCGCCGTTCATGGCGGTTTTTGCGTAAACAAATGGCTCAACAGTTACAGCACCCACCTGAAAGCCGGCGCCGGTGGTTTTCATGGCCGTAAACTGGAAAAAGGCGATGAACTGCCATTCAGGGAAAGCAATATTTACTTTGCCGGATTGCTTAAGCCCGGAAAAGAACTGGAAGTGTTGAAATGGAAGGTGGATACCGGCAACACTTATAAGCATCCGAACGAGATCTTCTTTATAACAGGCAACGAATGGGATGAGCTTACCGAACAATCGCAACAACATATGCTGGAAGATAACTTCATCATTCACCCGTTCTCTGACCGGATGGGTTACCAGCTAAAAGGCGCTGATCTCAACCGCACCAACAATACAGAGCTTGTTTCTTCGGGCGTAAGTTTTGGCACCATACAATTATTGCCCAATGGCCAGCTGATCGTGCTGATGGCCGATCACCAGACAACCGGCGGGTATCCGCGGTTAGGCCATGTTATTTCGGCCCACCTGCCCAAACTGGCGCAACTGCGACCCAGCGATTGTATTCATTTTAAAATGACGGATATGGCTACTGCCGAAAACCTGCTGATTGCCCAACAGCAGGAATTGAATATATTACAACGCGCCTGTACAGAGCGCCTGAACCAAACGGTATGTTAAGTATTGATATTAATTGCGACATGGGGGAGAGCACCCATTTATGGCCATACGATATAGAT
Organism: uncultured Niastella sp.; assembly: GCA_966211305.1. GTDB lineage: Bacteria > Bacteroidota > Bacteroidia > Chitinophagales > Chitinophagaceae > Niastella. The sequence goes on along the minus strand of CBIHPC010000502.1, from coordinate 2,342 downwards.
AAAGACCTGCGGCTGCTGCGGTATGTAAGCAGCATCAACCTGGCTTGCGGTTGTCATGCCGGTGATGCCGAAACCATGCATATACTGGCAGGAGCTGCCATTGCGGAAGGTATAGCCGTTGGCGCACACCCCGGTTTTGCCGACCGTGATAATTTTGGCAGAACCAACCAGCCGTTACCTCCCGAACACATCTATGACCTGGTAATATACCAGATAGGCGCACTCGATGCTTTTATGCGCATCATGAACGACCGTTTGCATCATGTAAAACCGCATGGCGCCCTATATAATATGGCCGCAAAAGACGAAACCATAGCCGAGGCCATCTGCAAAGCGGTTTATGACTACGATCCCAAACTGATTGTATATGGTTTGAGCGGCAGCAAGCTCATTGAGGCGGCTACCGCAACCGGACTCAAAACCTACAGCGAAGTATTTGCCGACCGTACTTACCAGGACGACGGTCATTTAACGCCGCGCACCGATGCCAATGCCCTGATAGAAGATCAGCAACAATCATTGGAGCAGGTATTGCAAATGGTTATGCAGCGGACCGTTACCAGTGTAAACGATAAAGAAGTGCCTATTGTGGCCGATACGGTTTGTGTGCATGGCGATGGAGCGCATGCGCTTGAATTTGCCCGGGAGATAAAGGCGGTGTTGATGATACATGGAGTGGAGATTGGGAAATGAGAAATGACAGGAGAAATGAGAAAGGGAAATACAGGAAGTAAGTTGAAAAGGTGATAGTGGTGATAAAGGGAGTTGACGAGTTCACAAGTTCACAAGGTTTCTCCTGTGCGGCAGGCGGATTAATGGCAAGTTTGCCGAGTGCAGGGAGCTTGAAGGTAGTTGTAAGGCACGAGCATAAAGCATTTCACGTTTGCCATTTCACGATTCACGATTGCCGATTCACGCCGTTACTCTAACGTTCATAAATGAAAAATACCACCAGATCCACTTTACTGGGCGCCGCTTTCCTGATGGCAACTTCCGCCATTGGTCCGGGCTTCATTACCCAAACAACGGTATTCACCCAGCAATTGTTAACCAGTTTTGGTTTTGTGATATTGGTTTCCATACTGCTTGATATTGCCGCACAATTAAACGTTTGGCGCATTATTGCCGTTACCGAAATGCGCGCGCAGGACCTTGCCAATTCATTATTACCCGGTATGGGTTATTTGCTGGCCGGGCTTATTGTATTGGGCGGACTGGTGTTCAACATTGGCAATGTGGCCGGCGCGGGATTAGGTATGAATGTCGTTTATCCTTTCGATGCAGATATAAAACACCCCGTAACAGGCGCCGGTATCAGTGCGGCAATAGCGCTGTTCATCTTCTGGATCAAAGAAGCGGGCGTGGCGATGGACTGGTTTACGAAAATACTGGGTTTTATCATGATCGGGTTAACGCTGTACGTCGCCATCAATTCGCATCCGCCGGTAGGGGAAGCTGTTTACAGGTCGTTTGTACCTGTTACTATAAACACAACCGCCATCGTAACCCTTGTTGGCGGAACAGTGGGAGGGTATATCAGTTTTGCCGGTGCGCATCGTTTGCTCGATGCAGGTATAAAAGGCCAACAACAATTACCACAGGTAACCCGCAGCAGTGTAAGCGCCATTGTGCTGGCATCAGTAATGCGAATACTGTTATTCATGGCCGCACTGGGTGTAGTTACCGGTGGCGGCATTTTAAATAAAGACAATCCCGCCGCTTCTGTTTTTCAGATAGCCGCCGGCGATATAGGGTATAAAATATTCGGCATTGTATTATGGAGCGCAGCCATTACCTCGGTGGTTGGTTCGGCATATACCTCGGTTTCTTTTTTGCGCACGTTTCACCCGATGATCGAAAAACACCAGCGGCTGATAACTTCTTTATTTATTTTGATCTCCATAAGCATTTTTGCTTTTTTGCAGCAGGGCGCTGTTCACCTGCTGGTTATTGCCGGTGCATTGAACGGATTGATCCTGCCTGTATCACTTGCCCTGTTGCTCATTGCCGTTTTGAAAAAGCGGTTGACGGGCGATTACAAACACCCGGTGTGGCTGTCGGTAGCCGGCTGGATAGTGGTGGTGATCATGGGTATTATGGGGGCCAGGACTTTGTTGAACGCTTAAGGCTGAAGGCTTAACGCCTAACGCTGAATACACCAGTCCAGTGCAACCCTGCGGCAGGGTTGGTGCAACATGTGGGCACTGGAAATTACTATGAATTCCAGGTAATTCTCCCTGTTCGATGCAGTATTTACCAGTAATATATAGATTATGTATCAACTGTATTTCCGGCACCATTTTAGCCTTCGTTAAAAGCGTTTCTTTTTACTTTTCATTTAC
>CBIHPC010000501.1:0-3759 GCA_966211305.1 uncultured Niastella sp. | reverse complement strand
TAAACGAAGCCGACGACATAGTGACCTGGTTGCAATCCATTCAGGCGGCGCAGTTACAAAGCCGGCTTTACCAGTACTGCGCCTTAAATGATTTGCAGCATTGGAGTGAAGCAGGCAGCGAACTGTTCGATACAGTACTGACATTTCAGAACTACCCGGTAAGCGAGGTAGTGCATGCAAGAGCGTGGGCATTGCAGGTGGAAAATATTGACATAAAGGAACAAACGAATTATCCCTTAAGCATCGTGATAGGTGCTGCCGCACAGATCACCATCCGTTTTAACTACAATGCCAGCTTACTGGAAGAGCAGTACATAAAACAAACAGGCGCTCACTTTGCACATGTTTTAAAACAGATTGTGATAAATGAAGACGATAACATAAGCAGGCTATCGCTGCTTACTCCGGAAGAAGAGGTTAAACTGCAAACATTTACCGTTTCAACAGTTGCTTATCCCGGCAATAAAACGATGGTTGATTTATTTGAAGAGCAGGTAAACAAAACACCGGATGCTATAGCCATAGTATTTGAGGAGCAATGCCTTAGTTACCGCGAACTAAATGACCGGGCTAATATACTGGCAGCATATTTACGAAACAGGGGTGTAAAAGAAGACTGCCTGGTGCCTGTTTGTGTAGACCGGAGCCTGGAGGTACTGATAACGTTATTAGGCATTCTAAAATCAGGCGGAGCGTATGTGCCTGTTGAATCAGGATATCCGGAAGAGCGTATTGCCTATATACTGGAAGACACGCGGTGTAAATTGTGTTTTGTAGATGGTTCGTTGAGGAACAAATCTCTTGCAGGGTTTCATCATGTGGAATTTATATCTGTAAAGGACAAATGGGATTCCATTGCTTCCGGTGCGGTACCAGGAAATTACAACTATAGCCGCCCGTCTGATCTTGTATATACTATCTATACTTCCGGGTCTACCGGCAAACCAAAGGGGGTAATGATCGAGCATCATGCCCTGGCCGATCATGTATATGGCGTAATTGAGCGGGCAGGGCTTAAAGCATGCAAATCATTCGCACTGTTTGCTTCCCTGGTGGCGGATGCGGGTCACTCCATGTTGTTTTCAGCCTTTACATTGGGGGCTACTGTGCACGTTTTATCCAACGATTTATTAATGGATGGTGAAAGAGTGGCAGCATATTTTGAAAGGGAAGCTATTGACTGCTTAAAGATAGTTCCCTCTTTATGGTCTTCCTACTTTGAAAACGGGAATGGGCCGTTGCCGCAGAAAGTGTTCATATTTGGTGGCGAGGCGTACCCGCCAGCAATCAATAACATGCTGTTACAGGCTGGTTATGCAGGCGACGTGTATAATCATTACGGGCCAACGGAAATTACCATTGGTAAAGCCATATACAAAGTGGATCTGCGTAAGAACTATAAAAATGTTCCTATTGGAACGCCTTTTTCAAATACAGGTATGTATATACTTGATGAAAGACTGAGACCATGCCCGGTTGGAGTTACAGGAGAATTGTATGTAGGAGGTAATGGAATAGCACGTGGCTATCTGAACCAGCCTGAACTGACAGCCGGAAAATTCATTAAAGATATTTTCAGCAGGCAGGCAAAAGCGAGATTATATAAAACAGGCGATCTCGTGCGGTGGCTACCAAACGGTAATATCGAATACCTGGGAAGAAGAGATGATCAGGTTAAAATAAGAGGAAATCGCATTGAGCCGGGAGAAGTACAGCATGTGCTTGAAGAAGCGCCGGGTGTGAAACAGGCTGTTGTTTTAGTGAATGAAAGGAACACGGGCGACAGGCATTTGGCGGCATATGTTGTACCGGAAGGTGAATTCGACAAAGACGCCATAAATGCCTATCTGAATAGCAGGCTTCCCGCATATATGATACCGGCTTTCCTGGTTCAAATCGACAGCATACCGCTTACCAGCATTGGAAAAATCAATAAGAAAGCTTTACCCGGTATCGATGTGAATGAATGGATGGCTGGTAATTACGTAGCTCCCTTCACAGAGCTTGAAAAGCTGTTGGCAGATATCTGGAAGGGATTATTGAAAGTAGAAAAGGTAGGCGTGAAGGATAATTTTTTTGAGCTGGGTGGAAACTCGTTGCTCGCAATCAGAATGAGTGCACATATCAGGAAAAGGTGCCAGGTATCGGTGCCTGTTCATGTGCTGTTCCGGTTTACCACCATCAGCGATCTGAGTAAGTATATGGAACTGGAAATGGATACAGATTTTGGAAAGGAAGATACCACAGTGTATAAGGTTTTTAATATCTGAATTATGCTTAATGCTATTGATTTACTGCATGCCGCAAAGAAAAAAGGGATCAGCGTTACTTTGAACGATGGGCAGCTGCAATTAAGTGTACCGGAACACATGGAGATGGATGAGCAGTTGCTTGAAATGATCAGGAATAATAAAGCGCTGCTGGTTGATTATTTGAATGATGACAGATTGAAGCTGAAGCAGGCCGGGGCGGAGGCGTATAGAATAAAACGTTATGAACGGGATAATGTGAATGGCGTTCCCTTATCCTACGCGCAGGAACGGCTCTGGTTCATCGACCGTTTACAGGGCAGCCAGGCCTATCATATGCCCTTTGTTTTCCGGCTGGCAGGCAACCTGTCGCTACCGGTATTGATCACTTCCCTGCAGGCGGTCCTCAACCGGCATGAGGTATTGCGAACGGTGATCCGTGAACAGGAGGGGCAGGGCTACCAGTTTCTGCTGGAAGCAGCGGCCTGGCAGCCTGAGCTGCTCACCCAAACTGAAGCCCTGCTGGAATATGGTTCCCTCGATAACTGTATAACAGCCGTGATCAACCGCCGGTTTGATCTCGAACATGATTACCCCTTGCGCGTATGCCTGATCAGGTTAGCTGAGAACGAACATATACTCATTTCGGTACTGCATCATATTGCCTCCGATGGCTGGTCTATGGGCCTGCTGGTAGAGGAATTGAGCATACTGTACCGCAGCGGCCTTAATGGTACCCGGCCAGCCCTGGCGCCCCTGCCGCTGCAATACGCAGATTATGCCCTATGGCAAAGAGAATATCTGTCTTCCGGCCGCTTGCAGCCTGGCATTTCTTACTGGCAGGCGCAGCTCAAAGCATTGTCCGCCTTTACACTCACACCCGATCACCCGCCTGCCGAAGCGGCCCTGTTGCCTGGTGGCGTTGTGCGCAGGTTATTAGCGCCCGCTTTACACGAGCGGCTGGTGCAACTCAGCCATACGGCAGGCGTTAGTTTGTTCATGTTGTTACTGGCCGCATTTAAGGTGCTATTGCACCGCTACAGCGGCGAACGCGACATCACCATTGGAAGTTCAACAGCCGGCCGGCCTTACCAGGAAGTGGAAGGTTTGATCGGCTTTTTTATAAATACCCTCGTGCTGCGCAGTACCCTCGATCCCCAACAGGTATTCTGGCAATACCTGATGGAACTCAAAGCCACCATACTCAATGCCTATGCGCACCAGGAAGTGCCTTTCGATAAAATGGTGGAACTGGCAGGCAGCAGCCGCCAGCGCGGCCGTAACCCCTTATATGAGATCTTGTTTACGGTACAAAATAATGAAGACCGGGGCAGCTTGTCGCTGGAAGGCCTGCAGGTAAACCGTTGTGTTCCCGAAACAGTGTCGGCGCAGTTCGATATTAACTTCAATGTAAGCGAGCAACCTGACGGTTTACAGCTCGACATGATCTATCGCAGCGATCTGTATAAGCAGGAGCGCATGCTCGCTTTGTTGCATCACTACGGCCATT
>CBIHPC010000500.1:0-3771 GCA_966211305.1 uncultured Niastella sp. | reverse complement strand
AAAGTCCGAACAAAGTCGGTAGTAATACCGGCACAAGACCGGATCGATACCGGATCCCGGTTGCCTGGAGTGCAGGAAAAATTTTGGGATCATCCTTTTTAATTCCGGAAAACAAGAAGGAGGCCGTTATGACCTCCTTCATCACTCTAAATACGGGATAACATCTTCTATTTTAAAAGGTGTCATCTCGCAAAATTCCCTTAATGTAATCCACTCACGTTTGGCTTTACCTAACTTTTTACGAATATCGGTTAGGAGATTGCGGGAAGCGCGTATCGACAGATGAGTGAGTCTTGATACCGCTTTTACATCCACAATTAGCCTATGAGTGGGTGTAGGCACTTTTGCCATCAGACATAAACAATAATGTCAATAATACACCATGAATAAGATCATCAACCGGATGCAACGAACACTGAATCAACCCCAATCGAACGTCTGCAGTGCGCAATGCGTCTGTCCGATAGTGTTGTACATCTAATTTACGACTTAGCTTCGAATTAAAGAAAATTATTATAAAAACGAGGCGCTGGTTTCTCTACTAATTTAGCGTACATCTCGTATGACTTCTTTGCATGGATCGACCGTTCATAGAATGTGTAATAATATGCCATTGTAAACCTGGTGATCAAGATTTCTTTCAGCATACTTTGCATTTATCTCCAATTACCTTTGCTTCATTTGAATTTCTTTGGCATCATTTAACGTCTTCTGCCGCTGAACCTCAATAAAATCTTTAAGGAGTTCTGGAGTAAGCTCAAAGTCAGGTGGTGGATTGGAATTTTTGGGTGCATATTTTAATTCGACAAAATGCATTTCAAGCAGAACGCGATCAACTTTCCAGGGATAAAAAAAATTTTCTGGTAGAAAAAGCAGATTTTGAAGCAACACTTAAGAAGTCAACCAGAGCAGGTGGAAAATCCAGGTACTGCTTGGTGATTTCTCCACAAACCACCAGAAAATCAGGTTGCAAAATAATATCATCGGCAACCCGGTAATCTATAGGTTGATATGCAGCACATTTATTACAAGCCATTAAGGGCACACCAAATGCTATTGATAGGCCAGAGGAAATTTTTTGATGATTATGCCCAGGCAGCGGGTGCATCGCCCACGGAATGCCATCAATCAATTCCCATCGCCCCTTCCAATGTAGCCAATCCCCGTAAGTATAATGCGGTAGTATTCTTACAAAACTTCTCAATGATTTTTCCTTTTTACAGATGAATAATCAGTATGAAAAGTGAAACACCGCAAATTATTTCTCTTTTGACCCCCTTTGTCAACATATTAACTTATCAACCTGTCAACTCACTCCTAATACCTCAACAACTTCACCACCGTTTCGCCCAAACGGCTTTTGGCCAGGAAACTGGCTTCCAGGTCTGTATTGAACGGTACCGGCGTATCGAGCGAAGCACAACGCAGCACCGGCGCGTCGAGCAATTGAAAACAATGTTCCCCTATCCAGGCCGCTATTTCCCCGCCTATGCCCCCGGTGAGGGTATCCTCGTGCAATACCAGCACCCGGCCCGTTCTCTCCACCGCGGCTTTTATGGCTTCATAATCCAACGGCAATAAGGTGCGCAAATCGAGAATATCTATTGAAATTTCCGGGTGCGCTGCCGCATAATCTTCCGCCCAGATAACGCCTTGTCCGTAAGTTATAATGCTGAGATCGTCGCCCGGGCGCACATGCCGCGCCTTACCGATCTCCGTTTCATAATATTCCATTGGCACATCGCCGCTAACGCTTCTGTATAATGCCTTGTGCTCAAAAAACAGCACGGGATTGGGATCGTTGAAGGCAGCTATCAGCAGCCCCTTGGCATCGGCCGGTGTTGATGGATATACCACCTTTAAACCCGGCGTATGCACAAACCAGGCTTCATTGGTTTGCGAATGGAATGGGCCGGCTCCTACCCCGGCGCCGCACGGCATGCGAATGACCACATTGGCCGATTGCCCCCAGCGGTAATGGATCTTGGCCAGGTTGTTCACGATCTGCGTAAAACCCATGGTAACAAAATCGGCAAACTGCATTTCTATCATCGAGCGGTAACCCTGCAGGCTCAAACCCAACGAAGCACCCAGGATCGCGCTTTCGCACAGGGGCGTGTTGCGCACGCGCTCTTTGCCAAACTCTGCTACAAACCCTTCTGTTATTTTAAACACCCCGCCGTACTCTGCAATATCCTGCCCCATCAGAATGAGGTCATCGTGTTGCTGCATACTCTGATGCAGCCCGTCTTTTATGGCGTCAATAAAGCGGATGTGAGAAACTATCTCTGTCTTCTGCGCTGGAGGATGTGAAAAATATACTGACGAGGCCTGCACAGAGGACTCTTCATCCTTCCTACTTCCTACTTCATACTTCTTCTCAGCATACACCTCGCGCAACTCCCTCTCCGTATCAACCATCATCGGCTTTGCATTAAAACCAATACTGCACTCTACATCTATGTATTCTTTCAAATCCTGGTGAATGGCTTCTATTGTTTCTTTTGAAAGCACATGTTTCGACAACAGGAACTGTTCAAAATTCTTTATGGGATCTTTCATTTCCCAAACCTCAAATAAATAGGGAGGAACATATTTGGTGCCGCTGGCCTCTTCGTGGCCGCGCATGCGGAAGGTGGCGCATTCAACCAGGTAGGGCCGCTGGTATTCGATGCAGTATTTTCTTACCCCTTTAATTGTATCATAAACACCCAGAATATTATTACCGTCGATCTTCACCCCATCGATGCCATAACCGCGGGCTTTCTCAACCAGCGCCTCGCAACGGTATTGCTCAGTCACCGGCGTACTGAGCGCATACCCATTATTTTCTATTACAAAGATCACCGGCAAATCCCACACGGCAGCCACATTCACCGCTTCATGAAAATCGCCTTCACTGGTACCGCCTTCGCCGGTAAACACCGCAACTACTTTATTTTCTTTTTTGAGTTTATGCGCCAGCGCTATTCCATCTGCTATGCCTAACTGGGGTCCCAGGTGCGAGATCATTCCGCAAATATGATGCTGCGCATTCCCAAAGTGAAAGCTGCGCTCGCGCCCTTTGCTGTAACCACTCTGGTTTCCCTGCCATTGCATCAGCAGTTTATGCAGCGGCATATGCCGGCTGGTAAAAACGCCCAGGTTGCGGTGTAGCGGCAGTACCCACTCATCTTCCAACAATGCCTGGGTAACACCCACGGCTATCGCTTCCTGTCCAATACCACTAAACCATTTTGAGATCTTTCCCTGTCGCAGCAAAACCAACATCTTCTCTTCGATCAACCGGGGCAATAACAGGCTCTTATATAAATGAACCAGTTGTTCGTGCGTCAAATCTTTACTATCGAAGTGCATACAGTATGGTAATAAAATAATATACCATGAAGTTAGGCAAATCGAATATCAATAGCAGGCGGCGACTACTCTTTTTCGTCTCTTTTTTCTTTATATAATACCGACGTAACAATAGACAACAGCAGGCTGAACAACAGCGCCCACCAAAACCCGTTCACCTGAAAACCTTTCAGGATCTTATCGGCCAGCAAAATGATGAGGGCGTTGATCACAAATAAAAAAAGCCCTAATGTTACCAGGGTAATTGGCAGGGTAATTAAAATGAGGAGGGGTTTTACAATGGCGTTCAATACGGCCAGCACCAATGCCAGCACGATCGCCGTTGTGAACGCATCTATTCGCACCCCGCTTAAAATATAGGATAATCCAAATGCGACAATGGAGGTGATGATGATACGCATGATGAAATTCATA
>CBIHPC010000499.1:0-3806 GCA_966211305.1 uncultured Niastella sp. | reverse complement strand
GTACCAGGTATTGAAACCGGTGGTTTTGTGTGCTCATTGCAGCAGATTATACTATAACGACGGCACGAAGAGGTAAAAAGGGTTATCGCACCGTTAACTTTTTTTGATCTTTTTTTTTAAAAACAGATCAGGCGAGGAAAAACAGGGCGGAAAGCGCGGCATTGCCGGGATATTTCTTATTCAGGTAATCACTGATGGAGCGGGTAGCGGCCATTAAAGTGCCTTTTACCGTGTTGCGGGAAAGATGCAGGGCTTTGGAAATCTCGTCGTAGGAAAGGCCCTGCTCGCGGCTCATGGTATAAATTAGTTTGCGCTGCGGCGGCAGTTGGTTCACCGCTTCGCGCAGAATACGGCGGGCTTCTTCATCTATAAACCAGTCTTCGGGATTTTGTTCCGGCTGATTGATGCGCTGCGCATATACCTGCTGTAAACGGGCATGGCGGGCGGTTGTTTTGAAAAAATCCATGGCTTTGTTGTAAGCCACCTTATGCAGGAACCCTTCGAGGTTTTCGATGCGCACCAACATTTCGCGACCGATCCAGAGTTTCATAAAAACATCTACAAGAATATCCTCTGCCACTTCAGATGCTTTGGTAATGCCCAACAGGTAGGTATACAATCGTTGCCGGTGTTTTTCAAAAATGCGGGCAAACGCCTCCTGGTTGCCATCGGCTACCAGCAGCAGCAGTTCCTGCTCGTTATATGTAGGTTGTTCCGGCACTATATCAGTTAGTTGGGCTAAAAATAATAAATGTTGGCTAAACTTCTGCTTCAATCGCGCATGCATACAGGCAGGCTGGCATAATTATTTAGTAAATAGTATAACTAAACATTAAATCATGGACAATCCGAATAAGAAAAAAGCCGATGGAAAACGAGTGAGCCAACAGTCGCATGAGCAGGCTTATCAAAAGCGCAAAAAAGCGACCGCTAAAAAAAGCAATAAAAAAACAAAGAAAACATAGGCTCAGGTTTATATTATATTCACAAACCCCGCCCCAGCGGGGTTTAAATCAATGTATATGTCACTCGGAACACCTATACTCAGGATCCTGAACAAACGATATGAGCCTTCCTACCTTTTGAAGAGTAAAATCGCAACCCTGGTTTATTGAACATTACAAAGGCCACCCTTTCCCGATCACGACCGGCAAAGGGTGGCCTTCTATTTTTCAGAATAATTATAGAAAAACCTAATCGAAGTCGAACAGATCGCCCAAAAATCCGCCTCTCTTTTTACGTTTATAATTCGGATCATTTTGATCCCTGTACGAATCATAATCCTTTTTTTCATTGCGGTAATCATCCTCATCGCGTAACTGACTGCCCGGCACCGACTTCTCAATGATCTTATCCAACTCCCCACGATCGAGCCAAACACCCCGGCATTTGGGACAATAATCAATTTCAACTCCCTGGCGTTCCGACATAACAAGCGTTTCGTTACAATTTGGACATTTCATAACCTATGATTTGTTTGAAAATACGAACCCTGTTTAAGAAATACCTGAGATCTGTATTAAAAAATTGTACCTGTTCATTAAAAATCGACCACCAAACCACGCCTGCCAAACATTTGACGCATACAATTGATGAAATGTGCCATTTACAAAAAACAATTTGCCCGAGTTTTACATAGCCAAATTGTTCTCCTGCATACAAAACAACCAGACAAAGGCCTCATATGAAAAGATACTTTAAATGGCTCACAGGCATCGGCATTTTTTTACTATCTCTGACCACAATGGCCCAAAACAGCGCGGTCGATTCTTCCGCTTATTATAATGAAGTAAGCACGTATGTAAATCCTGTACTACCCGGCGATCACCCCGACCCAACCCTTTTAAAGGTTGGGGACGATTTTTACCATTGCGGCTCCAGTTTTCATTTCACACCCTACCTGCCCGTATACCATTCTAAAGACCTGGTGCATTGGCAGGTGATCAGCCGCATCGTTCCACCCGCAATCGCAGGCTGGGTATCCGACAAACCATCGGCCGGCATCTGGCAGGGCGCCATCACGTATTTCTATGGTTCATACTGGATCTATTTTTCCGCGAGCGGACAATGGTTTTGCAAAGCCAGCTCTCCGGCCGGTCCCTGGTCGGCCCCCGTACAGGTGAAAAGCAACCCCGTAACCGGTCCGTTGGGTTACGATAATTCGATCTTTGTTGACGACGACGGCAAACCTTATATGGTTATAAAGAACGGGCAAAAAGTAAACCGCCTCCAGGCGCTTGGCCGCGATGGACAATTGACTGATACGGTTATTAATCTCGACTGGATAAATGCCAAACTGCAATACAGCTGGGCCGAAGGACCGGTGATGTGCAAACGCAATGGCTATTACTATTATTTTCCGGCGGGTGATGTATCGGGCGGACAATATGTGCTACGCGCCACCGCGCTCACCAGCGATTCAACCAAATGGGAACGGCTGGGCAATTTCTTCAAACCTATAACCGATCCGCATGTACGCTTTAGAAGTCCCAACCATATTGCCGCGCCCTTTCAACTGGCCGATGGCAGTTGGTGGACGATCGGGCAAAGCTATGAACGGGTTGGTAACAACGACTGGTCGGGAAAGGGCCGGCAGACCTCTTTATATCCCGTTATCTGGGAAGGCGATCGTCCCTGGGGCGCTGCGCCGGTAAGCACGCCCATTCAACGGCCCGATCTGCCCAATGCAGGCATCCTTTGGCGTAGTGTGCAATCAGATTATTTCAATGACGATACACCTGGTGCATGGTGGCATTTCCTGAGCAAAAAAATGGATGGCCGCTATTCATTGAAAGCAAGAAAAGGCTGGCTGCAACTGCTGCCCGATACCAGCCGCGCGCATCTGGTGCAAAAAGAAACAGATCATTATTATGCAGCAGTCACCAAAGTTGAACTCGATGCCGGTGATACTGCCGCCAAAGCCGGCATCTATCTCACCAATGGCAACCAGCAGGTGAATGTTCGTTTATACAGTGGTTACGACAAAGGCAAACAAATCATGCTGAAATTTGACTCAGCCATTCGCCGCATCCCCAACCGCTTTGGCAAAACTGTATGGTTAAAGCTTGAAAGAAATGAACATACCCTGAGCGCTTACTGCAGCGGCGATGGCAAAAGCTGGACCTCTTTAGGCGCCCCTATCAGCGCGGTGAATTTAGACAAAGTGCAACCCAATTATAATTCGTGGGTAGGCACCAGCATTGGTTTGTTCGCGGAAGGCAAACCGGCATTCTTCGATCAGTTTATTTGCAAGGACGGCTTTTCTGTAATGCCCGCTGCCGGTTACAGCAATTATTATGGGGTTGAAAAAACAGGCCCGGAACAAACGCCCGCTGTTACCAATACCTCGAAACACGGCGGCTGGTTTATGATCTCGGGTGTTGAATTAGGCAATGGTAAAAATATTCCGGGCCGCGTTGAGATAGAAGCTACGGCAACCGGCAACGGAAAACTGGAGCTCTGGCTCGATGATCTGAAAAACGGTACGCTGCTGGCCACCATACCCGTATCGGCAACCGGAAATAATGTAACAACATTCACCGGCAAACCCGGCAAAGTGTCGGGCCGTCATGATCTTTATATAAAATTTCCCGCAGGCCAGCCACGAGCCATTCACATAAACAATATAAGGTTCAGGTAGTTAGCAAGTGTGGCACTACTTCAGGTTGTGCCACACTTAAAAATAAATTTTGCGGCAATCAGATTAATCGTAATATTGCGATACAATATGGGACTTACAAAATCGGAAATATTTACAGAGAGGCAGAACAAACTGGCCCAAATGATGAAGGCGCTGGCCCATCCGG
>CBIHPC010000498.1:0-3812 GCA_966211305.1 uncultured Niastella sp. | reverse complement strand
AACATCGGCATCATAGAAAAAGCGGGCGCCGAAAATATTTCCCCGCCAGTTCCCTGTTTTGTTTTTGAATTTATACCCCGCTTCTATAGTAGTAGCTCCATATGTAGTAGCCACTGCGTTATTGATAAATATAAAATTGGAGAACAGGTATAATCCATTGTTCAATGTAATACCTGCAAATGGATGAATGCCCTGGCTTTTCAGGCTGTCGGTACGTCCATAATAATTCAGTCCGGAATTATAGCCAACACCGGCGGTGATGGTAATTTTCTTTTTCTTTTCCGTTGCTGTTGAATCGGTTTGCTGGGCATGCATTGCCAGGCAGGCAATAATTAGTGGAAAAAGGGCGGTTACTTTTTTCATCTGAAAATAATAATTGAGTTTTGACCAGATGGAACTTACCATGGCAATCCGCCAGCCGGCGGATCCCTGGTTTCTTAATGAAAATTTTGCCATGGACGTTTCATAAATCCTAATTGTGAGTGCTGGTTAAAAAAGCCCTCCTGCATTGGCAGGAAGGCTTATGTTCACAGAAACACTATTATTGTTTACCTGCTTTTACAGCGGCCTCGCTGTTTACTGCAGAAGAAGATGATACAGATGTGTTTGAAGCTGTTTCCTTAACGGCGCTTACCGTATTGGTTGTGGTTGCTATTACCTTTCCTGCCGTTTGACGGGTTGTTGACACGGCAGCCTCTTTTGTTTTTTGTACTTTCTCCACAACGGCTCCGCTTACCTGTTCAGAAGCTGCATTGTTTGAATTACCATTAATACTAACCGCTTTATCTGTACCGGCAGAAACTGCGAGGGCATTATCACCGGTAAGTGTAGCTGCATTTGTAGTGGTATTGTTTTGAATGGCAATACCGGCATTTACACTGGCATTGGTATTTTGAACTGCCTTATTCGCGGTACCGGCCACTGCATTTTTTGTTGTGGAAACCGTGTTGGAAGCAACTGATCTGGTGGTATTCACTGATTGTTGAGAGGCACTTTGAACAGATGTACGGGTTGAATGAACGGCGGAACCTACGCCACTGGTGTTGATGTTTGTAACACTACGCAGGCTGGCCGAAGTGGTGGCGCCGAGGTTAAGTTGCGCATTCGTAGCCGTACCGATTATCGTGGCTGCTGCGGTAGTAATAAACAGGATGTGTACTTTCATAATTCTTGATTTTAGTTAAATAAATAGTCGTTTTCAGGTTAAGACAAATGTTGCCCTCTTCAACCGGTTGCATATGAAAATGCCGCCTGTTGAAACAAATCAGTGCCATTAAAATTTTAGCTGTTCAGTTAGGGGGTAACCCTAAAAGATGGTACTGTAATTACCGTATGTGTTTTTTTATGACCGTTTGTTTTGTTAATGGTTTAATCGGTAGTTGCACCACGTTATCGCTTTCATCGCCCATTTTGCCTTCACGTATGTACAAAAAAAGGCCCCGCCTTGTGGCGGGACCTTTTACAAACGTGTAATATATTAATTGGTTACAGTTATTATTCTGCTTCAGCCACTACTTCTTTAACCTCGGGGATCATACGCTTCATCATGCCTTCAATGCCTGCCTTCAATGTGATCATTGAAGAAGGGCAGCCGCTGCATGAACCTTGTAACATCAGGTTTACAACACCGTCGTTATAGCTTTTGAACTGAATGGCACCGCCATCCATTTCAACAGCCGGTTTTACGTAGTTTTCCAGTAATTCTTTAATACGTTTAACCACGTCATCGTCATCGGCGGCAACCGTATTGGAGCTTTCCTGTTTAATTGTAGCAATCTCTTCCTCATTGATCACTACTTTATTTTCTTCAAGGTATTCTTTCAAAAACTGGCGAATGGTTGGAATAACATCATTCCAGTCGGTTTCGACGGTTTTTGTAAGCGTAACAAAGTTGCTGGCAATGAAAACAGCTTTTATAAAGGGAAAACCAAATAATTCGGTAGCCAGTGGCGAGGCCTTTGCATTTTCCAGGTCTGGAAAATCAATGCTTTTGCCGGGGTACAACAACTTATTAGCCACAAATTTCATTGTCTCCGGATTAGGCGTCATTTCGGTATATATACTTATGACTGGACTTCCTGTTTTGATCATGATACTTCCTTCGTTTAAGTTGAATACAAAAATAACAAATGCCCGCTGCAATTGTTTCTTATTTTGAAAAACTTTGCATTGGGGATTATCGTCAGCCGGGCAACTGCTGAAGATCGCCTGCGGGCGGGTTAAAACCGGTAAAAGGCGGATTAGTGATCGCAATCATCTTCGTGCGCATGGTTATGTACCCGGCAGGCCCTGAAGTTCATTAAATGGGCGGTTACGATCATTAATACAGCAACAGGCAGTATCCATAACTGGTATTGATGCCATATTTGCTTGGCAATCAGGCCGGTAATGCCAATAGCGAAGATGATAATGGGAAGCGCGCTATGGTGATGCTTTTTATAGCCATGACGTAATGAGTATACCCCGATACCAAAGGCCAGGAGGATCATGAAATATTCAAATGCCTCATTTTCAATGATGTTTATGCCTAAAACAGGCAAACTGGTTAAAAGAAGGGGTAATATTGCGCAGTGGATTGCGCAGGCAAGTGAAGCGGCCACACCCATCGCATCCCAGTTTACTCTAAAATTCATGGCCCGAAGATAAGAAGTAAATTATTTCGCATGCAACTTTGTTGCAAAAAGATTCGTTATAAAATAAATTCATTGAAGGCGGAATAGGTAGCCGTACCTTTGATGCCTGAAAAATCATCCCTGATATGAGCCGGAAAGCGATCTATTATATTGGATTTTTTATAGTGCTGGCGGTTGGGTTTTATTACGCCATGACCCAGGTAATACCTGGCTTTGGCGACGTTAAACTGCCCGTAGTGAACAAGGTTAAGCCTTTTAGTTTTACAAACCAGGATGGCCGGCAGGTAACAGAAAGAACGGTGGAAGGCAAAGTGTATGTAGCGGAATACTTTTTTACCACCTGCCCCAGCATTTGCCCGCAGTTGAACAGCAATATGAAGAAGATCTATGAGGAGTATAAAAATGAGCCGGCTTTTATGATCCTTTCGCACACCGTTGACCCCGATAATGATACTGTAGGCAGGTTAAAATGGTATGCCGATTCAATGAAGGTAAATACACAACAGTGGGTGTTTTTAACGGGAAGGAAAGACAGCCTGTACCTGGCTGCGCGCAACAGCTATGTACTCGACGATCCGCAGAACAACCTGCAAAATATAAATGACCAGTTTTTGCATACCCAGTTTTTTGCCCTGGTAGACAGGATTGGGCGGGTTCGCAAAATTTACGACGGCCTGAAAAGGGATGAGTTGGAAGAGTTGAGAAAGGATATAAAGAAGCTGTTGCGGGAAAGAAATACAGGCGAACGGTTCTCAAATAATATTTTCGGCAGTTAATGCTGCCTGGATTAATGTTTTCACAATGGAGGCACAGATAGACGAAATACTACGGAAAAATCAGTTAAGCGTAACTGGTAGCCGGAAGCGCATTCTGGAATTATTTTTAATGAGCAACGGGGCGCTGGCGCATGGAGACATTGAAAAAAAGACCGGTGAAAAATTCGACCGGGTAACCGTATACCGTACCCTGCAAACATTTCTTGAAAAAGGCATTATTCATACTATTCCTACATCAGATAATTCGGTACTATACGCTCTTTGCAAAGACAATTGCAGCGAAGGCCATCACCACGATGATCATGTTCATTTTATTTGCCAGAAATGCGCAAAAACAATTTGCCTGGACGATGTTCATATTCCGGAAGTAAAATTACCGGGTGGGTTCTTACCACACGAATAC
>CBIHPC010000497.1:0-3816 GCA_966211305.1 uncultured Niastella sp. | reverse complement strand
CTACCAGATGATAAGGGTATGGAGTCCTTCGTTGCCTGAAATTGATGCGTCCGCCTTATTCCCACAGGCTGTACCGTTCATTTGCTTTTTAGCTTTCTGGGCATTGAATATGTTTATCGTTTACCTCGGCGTTGAAAGCATCCGTAAACTGCTGGTGTTCAAAGCTATTTTTCTTCCCGTGGCGGCGCTGGCCTTGTTGTTCTGGGCTATCGACGCATCCAACGGTTTAGGCCCTATTTTGCAACAACCTTCCAAATTCACCACAGCCGGGCAGTTTGCCGGTTTTTTCTTTCCGGCACTAACGGGTATGGTTGGGTTTTGGGCAACCCTTTCGCTTAACATTCCCGATTTTACGCGATATGCCAAAAGCCAGCAGGCGCAAATAAAAGGACAGGCCATCGGCCTACCGCCCTCCATGACGCTTTTTGCGTTTATAGGCGTGGTGGTCACTTCTGCCACAACCATCATCTACGGCACCACCATTTGGGATCCCGTTGTGCTTGCCGGGAAATTTGAGAACAAACTGCTGGTAAGCGTAGCCATGATAGCCGTGGCCATTTCAACGCTCGCAACAAATATTGCCGCGAATATTGTTAGTCCGGCCAATGACTTTGCCAACCTTGCGCCTTCAAAGATCTCCTTCCGCAAAGGCGGTTATATAACCGGTGTACTGGGCGTGCTCATCTTTCCCTGGAAGCTGATCGCCGACCCCACCGGTTACATTTTTACCTGGCTGATCGCTTACTCCAGTTTATTAGGCCCCGTAGGCGGTATCATGATCGCCGATTATTATTTCATTCGCAAGCAACAGCTTTCAACCGCCGGCCTGTACCAGGTGAGCGGTCAATATACTTTTAAGAACGGGTTTAATTACAGCGCCATCATTGCCTTACTGGCAGGCATAGTGCCGAACATCCCGGGTTTTCTGACTACTATTAAAGTGATTGATGCTGATAGTGTGCCGGGCTGGATCGCGCATTTATACAACTATGCCTGGTTTGTTGGCTTTTTTATTTCCGGGTTGGCTTACCTGCTCCTGATGCGTAAGTACAAACCGCTGGTATCCGATTCTCTCACCGCTAAAGAAGAAACACTGCATGTCGCTCTTGATTAAAAACGGACGGATCATTACGGCCGATGCTGATTTCACGGCTGATATATTCGTGGATGGTGAAACTATTCAGGCTATCGGCAGCAATTTAAACATAAAAGCCGATAAACAGATCGATGCTTCGGGTAAACTGGTTTTCCCCGGCGGTATCGATCCGCATGTGCATCTCGATATGCCATTTATGGGCACCTTCTCCAGCGACAATTACGAAACCGGCACAAGGGCTGCTTTGTTTGGCGGTACTACCATGGTCATTGATTTTATTCTGCAAAAACAGGGCAATTCTTTACAGAGCGCGCTCGATGAATGGCGCTCCCGTTCCGATAATAACTGCCTGGGCGATTACAGTTTTCATATGGCGGTCACCGATTTTAATGATAACACGCGCACCGAAATAAAAAAGATGATAGAACAGGAAGGCATTACTTCCTTTAAAACCTTTATGGCATATAAGGGTGCGCTGATGATCGATGACCGGCAAATGATCGGGTTAATGGAAGAAGTAAAACAGTATGGCGGCCTTATAAACGTACATGCCACCAATGGCGATATGATCGATTACCTGGTGGCCAAACATCGCGCTGAGAAAAAATTGTCACCGCTGTATCATTACCTGTCGCAACCGGAGATAACCGAAGCCGAAGCATCGGAGCGGTTTGCCGATATGACTTACTACACCGGGTGCCCGGGTTATATCGTACACCTTACCTGCGAAGGCGCGTTGAATGCCGTTCGCAATGCAACGCGGCGTAACCAGAAGGTATTTGTAGAAACCTGTATTCAATACCTCCTGCTCGACGCCTCGCTGTATGAAAAAGATTTTGAAGGCGCGAAATGGGTAATGAGCCCGCCATTACGCCAGCCTAAAGACCAGGCAACTTTATGGGCGGGTATCAACCAGGGACTGGTGCAGGTAGTGGCAACGGACCATTGTCCGTTCAAATGGGAGCAAAAGCTGATGGGCAAAGATGATTTTTCAAAGATCCCGAACGGGCATCCCGCTATAGAGAACCGCATGGAATTATTATACAGCGAAGGCGTGCATAAAGGAAAGATCAGTCTGAACAAATATGTAGAAGTAGCCTGTACCAATGCCGCAAAGATCTTCGGTATGTTTCCCCGCAAGGGAACCATAGCGCCGGGCAGCGATGCCGATCTTGTGATCTTCGATCCCAACGAGCAACATACGCTTTCGGCCGCTACGCATCACATGAATGTAGATTACTCGGCCTATGAAGGCTGGCCTGTAACAGGTAAAGTAAAAACGGTGGTGCTGCGCGGGCAGGTAGCCATTGACAATGGGAAATGTTTAATAGAAAGGGGATACGGGAAGTTTATAAAGCGGAATAAAGTCACTGATAGAATATAGGTATACGTTGCTGGTTTATTGTTTTTGGTTTATGATTGTTCTACTTGCAGCGGCTGAGCAATTGGAGGCTTTAAAAACAGTAAACGATTCGGAATGAAAACAACTATAAACAATAAACTATAAACAATAAACTGCATTTATGGCTCGAATTATTAAATCGGGATTGATACAAATGAGTTTGCCGAAGACGGAAGGAGAGGGAACCATAGAAGAGATCAAAGAAGCGATGGTGCAAAAACACATTCCATATATTGAACGTGCCGGTGAACAGGGCGTACAGATCCTTTGTTTGCAGGAGATCTTCAATACACCGTATTTCTGTCCGGGCCAGGACAGGGCCTGGTACGAATCGGCTGAAACCGTACCGGGGCCAACCACTGAGCGCATGGCGGAATATGCAAAGAAATATAACATGGTGATGATAGTGCCTGTGTATGAAAAAGAACAGGCCGGTGTGTTATACAATACCGCGGCAGTAATCGATGCCGATGGCACCTATCTGGGAAAATATCGCAAGAACCATATTCCGCATACTTCGGGTTTCTGGGAGAAGTTCTTCTTCAAACCCGGTAATCTCGGGTATCCCGTATTTCAAACGAAGTATGCAAAAATAGGTGTGTATATCTGTTATGACCGGCATTTTCCCGATGGGGCAAGGGTATTGGGACTGAATGGTGCAGAGATCGTTTATAATCCATCTGCAACTGTGGCGGGGTTGTCGCAATACCTGTGGAAGCTGGAGCAGCCGGCGCATGCCGCGGCGAATGGTTATTTCATGGGTTGTATAAACCGGGTGGGGCAGGAAAAGCCCTGGAACCTCGGCAAATTTTACGGGTCATCTTATTTCGTTGATCCGCGCGGACAAATATTTGCCATTGCTTCGGAAGATAAAGATGAACTGCTGGTTGCGGAATTTGATCTGGGAATGATAGAAGAGGTAAGAAGTGTGTGGCAGTTTTACCGGGACAGAAGACCGGAGACGTATGGGAAATTAGTGGAGTTGTAATGTAAAACCTTTGCAATGCGTATCAATAAGTAAATAAGCGGCAAAGCTCAAATTAGCTAATGTGCTAATTAGCTGATGTGCTAATGGATGCAAATGCGCTAATATTCAAATTCAATTAATGCCAATAAAGAACAATAGATTAACGGCTGAACAATACGAACAGAATTTCAGCGATATTCACCCGCCGTTCGATAGCAGGGAATCGGCACTGGTGGAAGCCAACCGTTGTTTGTTCTGTTACGATGCGCCCTGTACCAAGAGTTGTCCTACCGAGATCAATATTCCAAAGTTCATTAAACAAATAACTACCGATAATGTAAAAGGATCGGC
>CBIHPC010000496.1:0-3819 GCA_966211305.1 uncultured Niastella sp. | reverse complement strand
GCTTTTATATACCAGCTTTCCATGGCCGCATTGGTAGTATAACTGCCGAACGACTGGTAATTGGCGCCGGTTTGTTTAAAGAACGCTTCCACCCGCGATTGGGTAAACGGGATGGTGGAATTCAAACGTAAGGCTACCGCCTGGTTATTCTTATCCCTGAGCACAAATTTGTTACCACCCAGTGAAGGATTGTTTCGGTAATCGGGGGTAATTGATTTGGCCACTTCAGCCGTGAGGTTTGTTGTTCTGTTTATGCGCCAGCGGCCTTCTGCGCTGAACCCGGTTATATGTATGATAGAATTGCCAGCAGCGCCGGTGGCAAATAATTGCTTTTGCCCTTTGAATGCCGACAGGACGAAAAAATCTTTTTCGAGTCTGCCGATCCCCGCACGCACCATAGCGAGATACTGTCGCTTCCTGTTTTTGTTCGCTACCACGAAATCGCGGAAACGGTAATTCACCGAACCGGCCGTTAAAGCAAGGTAATACCAGCTATTATACTCCACGTTAATGCCGTTTACGCTGACGTTTTTGGCGGTTAGTTCGCTGTAGTTGACCGGGCTGCGACCTAAACTGAAATTCCGGATACCCAGCAGCCACCGGTATTTTGCCGGTATGTCCAGGTCCTCCATTCCGTACTCCTGCAGTTTGTTTTTGAAGGCACGAACCGATTGCAGCTGGCTCCAGTCGCCATTGATCATCTGCCGGTACTGTTTTACCTTTTTGAGGTTTGCCTCATATTTATCTTTTAATGAATCAACCTGTGCATGCAATGAATCGTACCGCTTTTTTGTATCATCATATTGATTGAGAAAATCCGTTGCTTTCCTTTTGAAAGAATCTTCTCGATTTAGATTTAAACTGTCGGGAAAACGGTTATCCCAGGTTAGCTTTGGGACCTTTAGCGTTTCATTCGCGGCTATCAGTTTTTGTTCGCTGAAGATTGTTTTTAATTGATTTTCCAAACCGGTAAGATCGGCCTGTTTCAACGTATACAACTTCTCCAACAGGGAATCTTTTATAGTGGGCGCCAGGGCCAGCATTCTTGTACGAAGGGAACTTCTTATATTGTTTTGAAAAGCGGCCTGGTTGAACGACGCCTGCACATCGTAAATGTTCCTGAAAAAAGAAGAATTGCTTTGCCGCACCCAGTAATTGATCTGAAGCGGGAAGATATTGGCTATGGTAACATCCCACCGGCCGGTAATATTATGTTGCACAATCCCTTTTTCGGCGTATGGGGTATCTATTATAGATCTGTAGTTGCCAAGATAACCTACCATACCACCATTCAGCCTGAATGCGGGGCGGGTTATAAATAGTTTGTCGAAAGGATTATTGACGTCTACCTCAATTGCATTCTTCAATGAATCCTTTGTTCGTTTCAATAACCGGCTTCCGGTAAGGGTTAACTGTTTCTTTAATGTATCTTTTTCAGGAATGGGAATGCTATCGGGAATAACGGAATGGCGTTTACCGGCCGGCAACTGGCCGTATGTGGCCGTACATGCTAACAGCAGGAGCAGGCTACAACAGGCAATAAAATATCTGTAACATGGGTAACTACGTACCATGCCGGGTTTAGGGGTTTAGGGTCAATAAATGCCTACGACGTTTTTTCAAACGCCCAATAAATGGCTTTCGTGGTTTTATATTAATTGTAAAGGCTACAGTGGTACAGTGTCAACAAGAAGTGCAATTGAAGTGCATCATATTATTATTGTGCCTTATACATTTGTACGAGTTGTAAAAATAGAAAAAAATATAATTCAAATATTAATCGCATATTAATTAATGTTCACGTGCCTAACACAAATGCATAGCTCTTTTTCTGTTGCAGCTTTTTACAAAGTTCTTTTGTACAGATCGCTGCAGCAATCCGCACCAACAAAACATTTCCGGTAATTCCGCAGCTGTTACCGCGGCGCCACACCCCAAAACCACCCACTTCCCCCTATCCAAAAAATAATCTATATTTGGTGCCCTGATTACATGCACACATCATTCGACCGGTGTCATTAAGAAATGATAATCAGTTAGTTCCAAAACAAATATGAAAATGAAAGTTGGTGTTATCGGCGCCGGTCCTGCAGGGTTGACTGCTGCTTATCTTCTTGCTAAAAGCGGGCACGAGGTCGTTGTCTTCGAAGCCCATCCACACATGGTGGGCGGCATATCCAGAACCGAAAAATACAAGGGTTTCTTATTCGATATCGGCGGCCATCGCTTTTTCTCCAAATCGGCTGAAGTAAATGCTTTCTGGCACGAGATCCTGGGCCCCGACCTTATAAAATGCAAACGCAGCTCAAGCATCTATTATAACCGTAATTTTTTTAGTTATCCCCTGGCGCTTTCTGAAGTCATCGCCAAACTGGGCCCCATTACTTCGCTGCGCTGTTTCCTGAGCTATCTCAAAGCAAAAATGTTCCCGGTGAAAAACCCGGTCAGCTTTGAAGACTGGGTAGTCAACAATTTCGGCCGGCTGCTTTTTGAGATCTTCTTTAAATCATACACCGAAAAAGTTTGGGGTATCCCTACCAGTAAGATCTCGGCCGACTGGGCTGCTCAACGCATCAAAGGGCTTTCCATCCGCACCATCCTCAGCAGCGCACTGAATATAAAAAAGAACGATAAGATCATAAAAACGCTGATCGATTCATTTCTTTATCCGCGGCTCGGTCCGGGTATGATGTGGGAAGTATGCGCAACAAAAGCTACTGCCATGGGCGCCCGCATTCAAATGAATGCACCTGTGCGCGGGTTGCAATTTAAAAAAACGCAACCTCAATGGTCGGTTACACTGGCTGATAATAGTATCCATGAAGGGTTCCACCATATCATTTCTTCCGCCCCTATCTATGATCTTATTCCTGGTATTGTGCCGCAGGTTAGCACCCCGGCCTTTGAGGCGGCAAAAGGATTGAATTACCGCGACTTCATTACCGTGGTGCTGATCCTGAAAAACGCCCGCACCTTTTCGGAGAACTGGATCTATATTCATGAACCTTCGGTTAAGGTGGGAAGAATTCAAAACTTCAAAAGCTGGAGCAAAGAAATGGTGCCCGATCAATCGATGGATTGTTACGGACTCGAATACTTTTGTTTTGAAGGCGATGGTATGTGGACGATGGAAGACGCAAACCTGATCGCACTCGGCACGCAGGAACTGCTGCAGCTTGGCCTTGCCAGCAAAGAAGAGATCGTTGACGGTTATGTGGTTCGACAGCCAAAGGCCTACCCTGTTTACGACCAGGATTATAAAGAAAAGATCAGCGTAATAAAAGATGAACTGCAGCACTACCCCAACCTGCACCTGATCGGCCGCAACGGTATGCATAAATACAATAACCAGGACCACAGCATTATGACCGCCATGCTGGTGGCTAAAAATATCGATGCCGGCGAAATAAAATACGATCCCTGGAAAGTGAACCAGGATGCTGAATACCATGAAGAGGACGGCCAGGAAATGGAAGGCGGCAGAAAATTGCCCGATAGCCTGTAACCCGGGTTGTACAATTATTATTTTTTATCCTGCTATACCAACCGTATGCTACCAGATAAATGGAAATTATTTGCCGGTATTATTGTTCTCATTGCACTGGGCCTGATCTTTTACCGGGACACGCTGCTGGAAAAAGGCGGTACCGCCGATCTCAGGAACCGCATTGTAGGCGCCCGTTTACAAAAAGACGGCATGGCGCCTTATACTTTTATTTACCGTGCGGGCGACCCCGTTCGTTATTACGATGAAAATAACTGCTTTGAAGGTGTTTCCAATATCACTTCTTCCCCTTTTCAACATACCCTGCTTTATCC
>CBIHPC010000495.1:0-3832 GCA_966211305.1 uncultured Niastella sp. | reverse complement strand
CCCTTAATTCAAAACTCACCTACTTTATGAAACGTATGCTTGCTGTATCCGCCCTGGTGGCCGTTGCCGCCTTCGCTACCGCTTACTCCGGTTATGCCTACAATCTGAAAAAACATCATGCTACCTGCAAAGGCTCAAAGTACTGCACAGCCTGTAAAAACTGCAGCAGTTGCGGCCATTGCGCTAAAAAAGGCGGCTCCTGCGGCGTTTGCCGTTAGCCATCGCTCTTAACAAAAACACAAAGCCCCGTTACAGTTTGACTATAACGGGGCTTTTTCATTCGCACCTATCTGATACTTCTCCTATAAAACCACAATCTTTTGTGTCAGCCTTTCACTGGTTGCCTTATTATTCACGATCAGCATATACACACCTGTGTGCAGTCCGCTGATGGCCATGTTATCTTCATGATAATTGTTCCATTGCTTCAGGATCTTTCCATTCAGATCGATGATCATAATATCCCGTACGGCACTGCTGCCAAACAACACATTCATATTACCGGTTGTTCCCGGGTTAGGATATACCGTTAGCTTCGAAATTTCTTCCAGTCCGCGAATGCCTCTTACCGGCGTCACTTTGCGCGTTCCGTCCTTATCTATCTGCACCAGCCTGTACCAGCTATTGGCTTTTGCCATATTCGCCTCGATGAACGAATAATGTAATGGCATATCGCTGTTACCATTCGGCGCTTTCGTTGCTACAAAACCAACTTTTTCATATACACCATTTCCGGTACTGCGCTGGATCTCGAAGCCGGTATTCTGCATTTCCATATTGGTTGTCCAGCTAAGCGTTACATTGGTTCCTTTACGGTTGCCATTGAAGTTCACCAGCGTCACCGGTAACGGCCCGGCAGGCGGCCAGTTGATGGTTACGGTAGCATCATTGAACATGTTATCGGCAGTAGTGGCTATATCATTATCCGGACCGTTATCCATTAACCGGTAGGTAAATGTCAAACTCGTTACAGTGGTTGAATTACGGGTAACGGTAAAGGTACCATTGCTGTTTATGGTAACCGTTCCATTAACAGGCGGCGTCAATAACGACCATTGCAGATCGGCATAGGCGTCATTCGCATCATTATCATTACCGGTAGCGTCAACGGTGTAACCGGTAGGATAACCATCGGTTGAACCCCACAGGGCGCCATCAAACGTGGTCTCAAGGCCGTTACCGCGGTTGAACAGATCGTTCAGGGCTACAGGCGGGCAGTTGGTTCCACCACAAACTAACGCTACACCACTTATAGACACATTATCGATTACATACTTGAACCCTCCCGTGCCACAACTGCCATGAAATGATAACATTACTTTAAAATCGGAAGCCGTTACAGCGCCGGGAAAAGTGAATGTAAAACAGTTGGTGCCGCCATTCTGCGCCAATTCATAATTATTGATACTGGCAATGATATTTGTGGGATCTTTCGCATCCTGGAGAGTAGATACTGAAGAATTCACAAAAACTATATCCATATACGTTGGATCGCAAGGAAAAGGAATTTGCGAGTTCAAATTCGTTTCATATGCCCAAATATCAATGCACACTTTTACCGTATTGGAAGTTTTACTCACGGCAGGAGTAACAATTACAGAAGGCACATTATTACCAGCTCCTGATGTCAGTACAATAGCATTGCCATTGAGATTCTCAAACTTGGCTCCTTTATCCAGGATCCAGCCTGTGGGATTAGGATCAAAATCCTCTTCAAGTTGGGCTTGCGTAATTGTCGTAATTGCCGCAAACAAAATAAAAAGTAAATACCGCTTCATAAATAAATCATTTTGTGGTTAGGAAATTATAGGGGTGGTTTACAGCGGTATATTGGCTTTGCTTTTTTCAAGGGGTATGTGCAATAGGTTCCTGTACCCCGGTATTACCGGAGTTATATAATGATGTTATTGATTACTGAAAAACTGATAGCTGTTATACCTTAATTGCCGGGAGGAGAAATGCATGGCATAGCATAGCGCATTGCGGGAGCAATCTAATGCCTGCTTTCTTTTTACGGTTATAGAGGTTCTGAACAGCAGTTCAGCGAATACTGGTTTCAGCGATTTTCAAGGAAAGAGAATTATTCTTACAGAAAGGCTTTAAAGGGGACGATGTAGAGGTATCAGGGGTATTGGAAATAGATTAATCAAAAATAGTATGCGGGTTTCATATTTGCAATAGAGAAGATATATAATTGACTTGAAACAAGTCAACATTAAACATAACACAAATATTTTTAACTCTTTATATAACAAAAAAACTTTTCCCGCCGCTGCAGGAAAAGTTTTTTTGCCAATGACTTTCTCACATGATTATCTGCTGATAAGTATTTTCGATACCATCCTGGCTTTCGTGTTCCTGTCTGTAACCTGCAACAGGTACATGCCGGCCTGCAAACCGGCTATCGTTATGTTGTCATCGCTATAGTTGTTCCAGCGTTTTATCAGTTTTCCGGCCAGATCCACAACCGACACATCGCGGATCGCAGAACTGCCAAACAACACATTCACCGTACTGCCCGGGTTCGGATAGATCAGCATCTTCTTCAGGTCTTCCAGCCCACGCACAGCCAGTGTTGGCAATATTTTCTTCGTTCCGTCTTTATTTACCTGCACCAACCTGTACCAGCTTACCGCATTGGTATTGTTTATTTCACTGTACTGGTATTTCAACCGGAACGCGCTGTTCCCGTCCTCTTTGCTGTTTACAAAACCTACCTGTCTGTACGCGCCATTAATCAGCCTGTGGATCTCAAACCCTGCATTATTGCTTTCATTGGCGGTTGTCCAGTTTAGCACCACATTGCTGCCAAACCGGTTGCCCGAAAAGTTCGTCAACGTTACCGGCAATGCACCTCCTGCGGGGAAGAACACGCTTACAGCTGCCGTATCGCAATTGCCATCGGGATCGCACAACTGGTATACGAAGGTCATTAACGTAACACTCAAACCGCTCCGCGTAATGGTTGCGGTTCCCTGTCCGCCAGGGTTCATGGTAACCGTACCTGTTGCCGGGTCGGGCGGTGTCAGCAGTGTCCAGGTCAAAGCGCCATAAGCGTCATTGGGGTCGTTGTCGGTACCGGGCGAATACACCAGGTAGCCGGCAGGCGGCGCCGGGAAGCCGGGGTTATCACCATACAATACCACATTTATAGAAGTTATGCCGAGCGGACCAACAATGGTAAATACATCGGGCAATGCTACAGGCGCACAGGCAGTACCTGTACACACCTCGCTCAACCCGGTAATGGTGAAATTATCGAACGCAAAACGGGTGTTGCCCATACAATCGGGTTTGTTTATTACCAGGAACACCCTGAACTGCGTTACGGTAACGCTGGCCGGAAACGTGAATGTATGGCAAATTCTGCCGCCGGCGGCAGGCACCGTAATGCCTTTGACCGAACCGTACACCTTGGCAGCATCCGTTTCATCGAGGTCATTGGCATTGTTCACCGTTGTGTTGGTAAAATAAAGATCAACCGTAGTACCGCAAGGCAATGCTCCCAAACCGTCTTGCGGCGTGTAACCAAATACATCGAAGCAATAGGTGACAGTGTTTGTATTGGCTGCTTTTTGTACTATAGGCGTGCCAATGGTGCCCGGATTGTTTCCTGCAGCGGAAAGGATCACATCGTTCCCGTTTACGTTGTGAATGCCGTACCCGTTGGCAAGGATCCAGTTGGGCGGATTTGGCGTGAAATCTTCTTCTAATTGCGCCTGTAACATACCAGTTGAGAAAGCACACAGTAGCAGCAATGCGCATGATTGTAGCATTCGCTTCATAAAACAAATGGTTTAAAAGTTGTCAATGTATATGAGGATAGCTTACA
>CBIHPC010000494.1:0-3845 GCA_966211305.1 uncultured Niastella sp. | reverse complement strand
CGTGCTTTGGCCTCAAATGTAACGGAAGTCACTTCGTCAACCGTAAACGAATGCAGATCGGGCAGTTGCGCGGGTTGAGCCGTTGATGAACAGGTACAGAACCATGCTACAAATACCAGCGTTATTTGTTTCACATAAAAGGTTTGGAATATTCAAAAACCTGTCACAAGCGGCTGATAGAAAGATCAGCTGCCGCCAGGTAATATAAAATTTTAAGGGTAGTATAAGCGCAGGAAAGGCAGGTATAAATCCTGTAAACAATTTACTAAATTATATTACATTTTTTTTACTGCGCATGAACTTTTTGTTGTCTTGTTGGCCTGCTGATGCCGATTGTTGTTTAATGACCGGTAAGTAACATTAAACAATGTTTTTTTATCAATGTGTGGAATCGGAGACACGGAAAATAGTTCTCGTTTATTTCATGGGCCATATACACAGCCATGCCAAAAAAGAATAACTGCTTCTGTATAAAAGAATTAGTGCCATTTTTCGGTTTACTGCCTTTTTTTAAGGGAAGTTTTATGAACAATAGGCACAATAATAGCAGCTAGCAGCATGGCTGCCATAGCTGCCGTCATTTAAGGAACATCAATACCCTCCCCAATCGGGCCCTGGAAAGCCAGAAAGCCGGTCTGTAGTAGCTTCCATAATAAATGCAAAGTAAAGCGTGCAGGCCCGCCTGGCACTTTTAAAAAGATAAGCACCCAACGTGATGTTGGTTGCAGGCGTATTCTTAACAATTAAACGATCATGGGCAAATTATACTTTACTGATTAACTGATTTTTATTGGAACGTATATGAAGATCGTACATGTAGTAGAGCCTTTTGCTTCTGGCATAGCGACGTTTGTTCAATCGATCGTACAGAATTTGCGCGATGACCACCACATCGTTATCCATGGCGAGCGGGAATGTGTGATGCGGTCGGCAGAAGTAATAAAATATTTTCCGGAAGATAATGTGCAGTTTATCCGGTGGCGTTCGGCGCAACGAAGCATCAGCCTGGTGAAGGATACCGCAGCGCTGGTAGAATTATGCCAGTTGTTGAAGAACCTGAAGGCGAAAAAGATGGTCGACGCCGTGCATTTGCATTCCTCCAAAAGCGGTTTTCTGGGTCGCCTGGCCTGCCGCCTTACGAATATATCGAATGTGATCTATACGCCCAACGGTGCTCCCTTCCTGCTGAGTAATGTAAACGCTATGAACCTGTTGTATAAACTGTTTGAAAAGCTGGGGTCCGCATTTGGCGGAAAAGTCGTTTGCAGTTCCCGGTCTGAACAAACTGCTTATCACAAACTGGGCATCAGGGCACTGAATATCAATAACGGCATAACTATCAGTGAGAACCGGAATACCGCGAAACTTACCTCTTCGTCAACAGCCAGGTTTCGCATTGTTACCAGCGCCCGCATCGTGCAACAAAAAGACCCCGCGCTTTTTAATGACATCGCTACCTGTTTTAAGGATTTTGGTCAGTTTGAGTTTATTTGGGTAGGCGATGGGGAAGACAGGCACCTGCTCACAGCTCCCAACATTACCATTACCGGCTGGCTTCCCCAGGCCGAAGTGCTGAGGCTGATCGACAGCGCCAGTTTATATTTATCAACATCCCAATACGAAGGATTGTCTTTTTCCGTTCTGGAAGCGCTTTCCCTCCGCAAAACCGTACTGCTGAAGGATTGCATAGGCAACAGGGATATTGTGAGAAAGGGGCTGAACGGCGATCTTTTTACCAGTAAGCAGGAAGCGATCATTAAGATCTTTCAATACTATAACAATCCGGCCATGTTGCAGGTGATGGGTGAATACTCAGGCTGGCTTTGTCACAGGGAGTTCAATGTAGATGCTACCTGCCTGCTCTATCGTAACCTGTATAAACGGGTGGTAATAAACAAATAAAAGCGTAAACAATTGTATATGGATATCACTATAAATGGACTGAAAGAACGGAACGAAGGCGCAAAACATTTAACTAACGGGCATGCGATAAGCGATTCGTCGTATAAACAGATCAACGAAAAGCTTGAACAGATAACCCAATATCTTTTGCAGGAACTGGAAGCCAAACAGTGTACCATTGAAGAGCAGCGCAAAGAGATGGAACGGTTTAAAACAGAACTGATTGAGAGATCATCCGAAATAAACCAGCTTGAAGAAAAGCTGCAGCAATGCACACAAAATACGGAAGGCCATCGCCAGCTCATCAATAAATTATTGAATGATATTGAACATTTTCAGAACGATATCGAGTGGTATAAACGCACGTACGAACGCCGGAGCTTTTGGGGCGTATTGAAAGAAAAACTAACGAGAAAGAAATAAGTTTCAGCCTATGAAAAAAAGAAACAGAAGAATGCCAGTGTCGTCAACAGCTTTTTTAACGACTTAATTGATTGGTACAGCAGGTTGCGGGCCGCCTGGTAATTGATATTCATGATCTCGCTCACTTCGTCATAGTTCAGTTCCTGGTAAAATTTCAGGTAAATGATCTCCTTCTGCCGGTTCGAAAGCTGGCCAAGCGCCTGCAGCACCCGTGCCGTTTTTTCTGCATCCTGCTC
This sequence comes from uncultured Niastella sp., assembly GCA_966211305.1. Classification (GTDB taxonomy): domain Bacteria; phylum Bacteroidota; class Bacteroidia; order Chitinophagales; family Chitinophagaceae; genus Niastella. The sequence continues at coordinate 1,284 of CBIHPC010000494.1, read as the reverse complement.
CCGGCCCACCAGCAGGGTTTCATGGCTTAATTCAAACAATACATCAGCGTGATTTTCATTAAAAGGCCCGGCCGTTCTTCGCTGGTTGGCCCGGTACAGCTTGTATTTGAGCGACTTGAACAGGTACGCCTTTACCGATTGAACCTGCGTTTGGCTTTTGTTCTGCCATAGTTCAGTGAAGAGTTCCTGGATGCAATCTTCGAGTATATCGTTGCTGTTGGTGAGTTTACCGCCATACTGAACCAGCGGTTCATAATAGCGCCTGAACAGCAATGCAAACGAATCGTGATCGCCTTTTTGATAGGCCTCCCATAAAGCAATATCAGGTTGGTTGGATATCAAGTTATTATAAGCTAAGCTAGTTTTGTGAGTATAAAACCGAAACAGATGTGAATTTAGGATATGTTTTAGTTGAAAATCACAAAAAAGCCTAAAAATATCATTACAAAAAATGATTTTGCAGTACTAAATTTAATGAAACCTACAATATGGACGTTACGAGCAATACTATTGAAGAACTGTTAAGTGATGAGAGCTTTTTGGCGTGGTACGTTAAAACCGATCCTTTGGCTACAGAAAAATGGAACAACCGTTTAGCCAACAACCCTGCGCAAAGGAAACTGGTTGACGAGGCCGTTCAAATGCTTCAAACCATAACCATCAAAGAACAATCGGTTGATGTACAACGGCTAATTAATGCTGAAACAAGGCTTATCAATGCTACCGCCAATACTGATGCAGATCAGCATCCGGCGCCGGTTGTTGCTATCAGATCACATAAATTTAAATGGTGGGCTGCAGCTGCAATTATTTTCTTAACTTCAGTAGGAGTTTGGCAATATTTCCGCACTACAAATAAACTCGCCATTCAAACCGCCTATGGGGAAACCCGGCAGGATGTGTTACCCGACGGATCGCAGGTAATGCTCAATGCCAACACCACACTGAATTATAAAAAATGGAGCGAAGGATCAGATCGCGAAGTGTGGGTGAAAGGTGAAGCCTTTTTCCATGTGAAAAAAACAGCTCAGAAAACAAGGTTCATTGTGCACACAGGAAATTTCGATGTGCTTGTTACAGGAACCCAATTCAATGTCATTGACCGGAACAATAAGAACAATGTGTTGCTGAAAGAAGGAAGTATCATTATACAACACGATGGACAGGAAGTTCATATGAAGCCGGGCGATTATGTTGAGTTCAGGGATAATGGCATTCAAAGGAAAGACATTAATAATGCACCGGTTCTGGCCTGGACGGAACACAAGTTCATTTTTGAAAAAA
>CBIHPC010000493.1:0-3895 GCA_966211305.1 uncultured Niastella sp. | reverse complement strand
AAAGCCAGGCGCAGGATTCTACCAAAACAAAACAACTCGATGAAGTTGTTATCACTGCTACCAAGTACCCGGTTAAATTAAGCCAGACAGGCAAAGTAGTTACCGTGGTAACGCATGAACAAATTGAAAAAAGCCACGGTAAAAGTTTATCGCAGATCCTTACCGAACAAACTGGGATTCTTGTAAACGGCGCCAACAGTAACCCGGGTAAAGACAAATCTGTTTACTTACGCGGAGCATCAAATAAATATACTTTGATCCTGCTTGATGGTATTCCGGTAAATGACCCGGCGGGTTTCGGCGGCGCTTTTGACCTGCGGCTGTTTCCGGTTGACCAGATAGACCATATTGAGATACTGAAAGGCAGCCAAAGCACTTTATACGGTTCAGACGCAATTGCCGGTGTTATCAATATCATCAGCCGAAAAGCGGGCAATAAGCCGATCGGTTTCAATGGCGGCGCTACCTACGGTTCTTTCAACTCATTTAGCGGCAATGCCGGTATTAACGGCCATACAAACATTGTAGATTACAGTGTAAATTATAATTACGAGCATACCGACGGTATTACAGAAGCGATTGACACTACGCATAAAGCCGGTTTCGACAAAGACGGTTTTACCCGTCAAAGCTTTCAGAGCAATTTTACAATAAGAGCAGGTAAGAACCTTAAGATATCGCCCTACTATCGCTACAGTTTTTATGACGGCGATTTTGACGCAGACGCCTTTACCGATGGTAATAACAAGTTTACTTCCATGTTGAACAATGCAGGCGCTATTGCAACCTGGTCGCTGCCGCATGGCACCATTACAGCCAACTATGGCTATTCGTACAGTAAAAGAAAAAGTATTGACCAGTGGGGTACAACATTTTATAGAGGGCAATTCAACAGCGGTGAAATTTATCTCGTGCACGACCTCATTGAGAAAGTAAAATTCATGGCAGGCGCCAATTATCAAACTTATCGCCTGCTCGATACTACGCTCGAAAAAAAGAACCCGCAAACAAATATTGTTAGCCCATACCTCTCAATGAGTGTGCTCGACCTGGATGGCCTTAGCCTCGAGTTGGGCGGCCGTTATAACCATCACTCTGAATTCGGCGACCGGTTAACCTATAATGTGAGTTTATCATACCTGGTAGCCGGCAACTATAAGATCTTCGCCAATGTATCAAGCGGATTCAAGGCGCCTACCGTAACCGATCTGTTCGGCCCTACGTTCTATGGCAGCAATCCTGAGCTGAAACCAGAAGAATCGAATAACTTCGAAGCAGGAGTACAATTTGCAGCCATCGATAAAAAACTGCAGGTGACAACTACCGGTTTTTACCGCGATATCAAAAACCTGATCGCCTATGTAGGCAACCGCCTCATTAATGTAGACAAACAAAAAGACAAAGGTTTTGAACTGGAAGCGGGTTTTACCCCAACTAATAAATGGACGGTGAAAGCATCATATATGTATGTGACGGGCGACATTCATCAAACGCGCAATGGAAAAGATACCAGCTATTATAACCTGTTGCGCCGGCCCAAACATACCCTCACCGGAACTGTGGGTTACCAGGCAACCAAACAACTGTATCTTGCGTTAACGGCCCAAAGCCTGGGTAGAAGAAATGACATTTTCTTTGACCCCAATACTTTTGCCAGCAGTACTGTTGATCTAAAAGCGTATACATTGCTGAATGCATATGCCGAGTATAAACTGCTGGACGGCAAATTGCGGTTGTTTGCCGATGCAAAAAACATTGCCGACACAAAATACACAGAGGTGTACGGATATAATACGCCGGGTTTCACAATCAATGGCGGCTTCCGTATAAACATGTAAATTTATCAAATACAAAAACAACACATTATGTCAGTTTTGAAGATCAATCCACGCAATGCGGTGTTACTGTTAATCATTGTGGCAATGGCGATATTGCGTATAGCTTCGTTTAGCGGCTGGGGCCCTCTTACCGTATTTACCCCCATTGGCGCCATGGCATTATTTGGCGGCGCTTATTTCAATGGCAATGTAAAACCATTTGCCTTTCCATTACTGACGTTGTTCATCAGTGACGTAATCGTTATGCTCACCTTTTTTGCCGATTCGGAATACCGTACCGGTATATTGTATAGTGGCTGGGTATGGACCTATGGCGCTTTTGCCCTGATGACCATTGCCGGCAAACTGATCATTCGCGATATCAATGTTAAAAATATTGCGATCGCCGTGGTGGTATCAACGCTGATCCACTGGCTGGTAAGCGATATCGGCGGCTGTCTGTCAGAAAATAAATTCACTTTCTCTGTATATACACAACGTTTGATCACCGCCATCCCGTACGAGCTTCGTTTCCTGGGTGGTACAGCCTTCTACAGCGCATTGCTGTTTGGTTTGTTCGAGTGGTTGCAAACGAAGTATACTGTATTGAAACCAGCGGTTTAATCAGGAAGAAAGGTTGTAATGCAACAATCTTCCGTGACATAAGAAGCAGTTACAGGTTTCAGGGTTCATTGCTATGCGTTCCCTGCAACCTGTAACCTGTAACTTTTCTTTACTTTCTCATTTTTCATTCCTAATTCTCATTTCCATGACCGCTTCCTCATTTCTTCCCGCCGCCACACAAATGATCTATGATATGAACCTGCAGCACCTGTTGCAGGGCATTACATTTGAGTGCCCGCCGCAAGCGCTGGCAGAAAAGCAAAAAGTGGTTCGCTGTGTGCTGGAAGGCCATGCCTACAGCAGCATGGAAATAGATAAGATCTTCTCCGCATCCAAAGCGCAGGGCAAAAGTTTATATTATGTAGATGAGCCACTGCTGAAAAATATTTCACCCGATATTATTTTCACCCAGGATGTTTGCGAGGTATGCCAGATAGATACCGCCTGCACTGCTGCGGCTGTAGCGAAACTGGAAAAACAACCCGAACTCATGGCGCTTACTCCAAACACCCTGCACGATGTTTTCAATACGGCCATAACCATTGCTGCGGCCATGGGCAATGAAGAAGCGGCATACACCTACCTGGCCGGTTTACAAAAAAGGATCGATGCCATTATCGATGATCTGCGCAGGCACAAAGCGCCGCCCAAACGGGTAATGCTAATGGAATGGCTGGCGCCGGTGTACAATTGCGGCCACTGGATCCCTTACCAGGTTGCTTATGCCGGCGGTATCGATATGTTATCGAATCCCGGCGGCGACAGTATTGTTACCCCCTGGGAAAAGATAGTGAAATATGATCCGGAAGTACTGGTGATAGCGCCCTGTGGTTTTACCATTTCAAGAACGGCTGAAGAAATTCATTTGCTTACCGAGAAAAAAGAGTGGGCGCAATTGACTGCCGTACGCAACAACGCGGTGTTTATGGCCGATTACGATCTTTTCACGCAACCCAGCGCCAGTACGCTGACAGACGGTATTGAATTATTATCCGCTTTATTTCACCCAGCCCTGTTCACCGTACCTGCGCATTTGCAACATAAATACAAACCGCTTCTTCAATCAGCACCTGCATATGTGTAAACATGAACAAAAAACCTGTCCGCGCTGCCAGGCTCCCTTTGAATGCAAAGTGGGCGACGTAATGCATTGCCAGTGTTACGGGCTTGCTTTCACTGCCGAAGAAAAGTCATTTATTGAAGAGCGTTATACCGATTGCCTTTGCCGTAATTGCCTGCTCGAACTAAAACAACGGTATACTTTATTCAAGGAAAAATATTTTACTAATGGTACCAGATGAAAAGACCGGCCTTCTGCCCCTCACGGCAAGTCGCAACAAGTTCGCCGGTGGCCAGGAAACAATATCCAATGGGCTCGTTTTTATTACCGGCGGCGCGCGAAGCGGCAAAAGCCGGTATGCACAGGAACTGGCGCTGCAATTGAGCAACAACCC
>CBIHPC010000492.1:0-3931 GCA_966211305.1 uncultured Niastella sp. | reverse complement strand
TATCATATTATCAAATTAGCTAATTGGCTTTCTCCACGTCCACTTCAAAGTGTACGGTATGGCTGCGGGTACCTTTTGTATTTGCTTCAACATAAATATCCTTGCTGTTATGGCCCGGCCGGTTCTGGCTGTTGAAGGAAGCTTTTATCACACCTTCTGCGCCCGGTGCTATCGGCTCCTTGGGCGGTTCGGCAGCGGTACAACCACAACCGGGTTTAACATCCATGATAATCAGCGGCTTGTCGCCGGTATTCTTAAAACGGAAAGATACATCCAGCGTTTGTCCTTCGGTGATCTTGCCATAATTCCTGGAAGAATCGATCCATTGTATCGTCGTAAACTTAGCGCTGTCCAATGCTTCTTTGGGTACATTTGACGAACCCGAAGAAGTTTTATCGGCATAATCACAGCCAATGAAAACGGCTGCTGAAATCAAGGCCAAAAAGTATTTCATCAAGGAATAAATTTTCTGCAAATCTAATCATTGCATGGCAATCAGGAAGGTTTATTCGCCGATTGCGGCGGCTGCCCGGGGGCGGGTGAAAAAGCCACTTTGTGCATTTGATTATCCCGCACCAGGTCCTTATGTATATTATCCAGAATACCATTTACAAACTGGCCGCTTTGCTGCGTGCTGTATTCCTTGGCCAGGTCAATGTATTCGTTGATGGTAACTTTCGGCGGAATGGTTTCGAAGAAAAGGAATTCGCAAACCCCCATCCGCATCAGGATCATATCAAGCGACGCTATACGGTCGGGGTCCCAGTTCTTGAGTTTCGGTTTTATATATTGTAATGCCAGCTCTTTCTTTTCGAGGGTGGTTTGCAGCAGGTTTTTGGCAAACTGCCATTTTTCCCTGCTTAACAATTCCTGAAAGTTGTAGGCAGCGGGTTTGTTCAGGAAATTCTGCATAAGCACTACCACCATTTCGGCGTCATCGTCCCAGTTGCTGAAATACTCTTCTATATAGCTGGTGAACGTTTCGTTAGGTAATAACAGGGTATCGAAGATGTATGAGATGATCTCTTTTTCTTCTTTCTTGTCTCTTCCCTGGATGGCAATGTATTGCTGATATCTTTCCGAATCAACCAATTCCTGGTAGATCTTCTTCAGCAGATCGGCATCTGTGAGCATTTCAGGTTTGTCTTCTTTTACAGCCTGTTTGTACGAGGGATGATCGAGGATCTTCCATAACAGCTCGTTGCCGGCCAGTTTGATGTTAACATTAAGGTCTTCTTTCGTTGGCAGGTGTTTCGAGGCGCGGTTGCGGGCGTCTGTCTCTGCATATCGGGCCACTTCGGTAAGAAAATGGATCAAATAAATAAAAAGCTGCCGGGTTTGATCAAAGTGTTTCTGTAGGATCTTCACAGTATCAACTGGCTTTGCAGGCACTTCACCTCCTGATTCTGCAATGTGGCTTTCTACAGAATAGATGGTTTGCATAACTTTCACACGAATGTTTCTTCTACTGATCATCTTGCAAGAACTTGTTTTTGAGCGCACAAAGCTAAACCATTTAAAGGGTACCCCCAAAATCGTGTTTATGAGCTTACTCATAATAATGTATTTATTGCTCAACGGCAATAACCTGGATGTGAACCGGTTGAATGCTGCTAAAATGTCACATTGCCAGGCTGACCAGGTTGGTGTTTATTTGAGATTTCTGCCATACTTTGGCAAAAACGCTGAAAAAATGACCTTTAGGAAAGGATTGGTATAAAATTCGTTTACTTTTGCCGCCCGGCTTTTTGGCAGGGCGCCTAAATTCTGTGTCGGGAAATCATATCCCTCAATACATCATCTAAAATCAAAAATTAATACACTATGGCTAAGAAAGTAGAAGCTATAAACGTTACCCCACTGCATGACAGGGTAATAGTTAAACCAGCTAAAGCGGAAGAGAAAACCGCCGGTGGTATCATCATCCCCGATACTGCTAAAGAAAAGCCGCAACGTGGTACGGTTGTAGCTGCCGGTCCTGGTAAGAAAGATGAGCCGGTTACTGTAAAAGTTGGCGATACTGTTTTATATGGCAAATACGCAGGTACAGAGATCCAGATCGAAGGCGATGATCTGCTGATCATGCGTGAGAGCGACATCTTAGCAATCGTATAGTCAATGTGCTAATTAGCTAATTTGCTAATGTGCTGATTGAAGACAAATTCTATATTAAGTAAAATTTCAAATTAACGCGATATGGCAAAACAACTTTTCTTCGATATCGATGCCCGTAACAAAATGAAAAAGGGTGTTGATACACTGGCCAATGCTGTAAAAGTGACTTTAGGTCCTAAAGGCCGTAATGTGGTTCTGGAGAAAAAATTCGGTGCTCCTGCAGTTACTAAAGATGGTGTTACCGTAGCTAAAGAAATTGAACTGGAAGATCCCATCGAAAATATGGGTGCTCAAATGGTAAAAGAAGTAGCTTCTAAAACAGCAGATATCGCTGGTGACGGAACTACCACAGCTACCGTGCTGGCACAGTCTATCATCGGCGAAGGTTTAAAGAACGTAGCTGCCGGTGCTAACCCGATGGACCTGAAACGCGGTATCGACAAAGCGGTTGAAGCTGTTGTTGAGAACCTGGCAGGTCAATCACAAACTGTTGGTATCAACAGCAAACAAATTCAGCAGGTTGCCTCTATCTCTGCCAACAACGACGAAGCTATCGGTAAACTCATTGCTGAAGCTTTCTCTAAAGTAGGTAAAGAAGGTGTTATCACTGTAGAAGAAGCAAAAGGTACCGATACAACCGTTGATGTTGTAGAAGGTATGCAGTTCGACCGCGGTTACACTTCAGCCTACTTCGTTACCAACAGCGAAAAAATGCATGCTGAACTGGATAACCCATACATCCTGATCTACGACAAGAAGATCAGCGCTATGAAAGATATTCTGCACATCCTGGAAAAGGTAGCACAAAGCGGCCGTCCTTTACTGATCATTGCAGAAGAACTGGAAGGCGAAGCACTGGCAACCCTCGTAGTGAACAAACTGCGTGGTACCCTGAAAGTGGCTGCCGTTAAAGCTCCGGGCTTTGGCGATCGCCGTAAAGAAATGCTGCAGGATATCGCTGTTCTTACAAAAGGTATCGTAATCAGCGAAGAGCAGGGTTACAAACTGGAAGGCGCCGACCTTTCTTACTTAGGTCAGGCTGCTTCTGTTACTATCGATAAAGACAACACTACTATCGTAGGCGGCAAAGGTAAAAAAGACGATATCAATGCCCGCGTTAACCAGATCAAAGCACAAATTGAAGTAACTACTTCTGACTACGATAAAGAAAAGTTACAGGAACGCCTGGCTAAATTAAGCGGTGGTGTAGCTGTACTGTACGTAGGTGCTGCAACCGAGGTTGAAATGAAAGAGAAGAAAGACCGCGTTGACGATGCCCTGCACGCTACCCGCGCTGCTGTTGAAGAAGGTATCGTACCTGGCGGTGGTGTTGCTTACATCCGTGCTATCGCCGGTTTGAATAAACTGAAAGGTATCAACGAAGATGAGAACACCGGTATCGCTATCGTAAAACGCGCTATCGAAGAGCCCCTGCGCCAGATCGTTGCCAACTGCGGTATCGAAGGCAGCATTGTGGTTCAGAAAGTAAAAGAAGGTGAGAACGATTACGGTTTCAACGCACGTGCCGAGAAATACGAAAACCTGCTGCGCGCCGGTGTAATCGATCCTACTAAAGTTACCCGTATTGCATTGGAAAACGCCGCTTCTATTGCCGGTATGGTGCTCACTACCGAGTGCGTAATTGCCGACAAACCCAAGAAAGAAGAACCCCATGTACATGGCGGTGGCGCTCCTGGTATGGGCGGTATGGATTATTAAGCTGAAGTATGAAGTAAGAAGCAGGAGGTATGAAAATGCCTCCGGCGCTTACCTCGCGATAATGTCCCGTTCGGTGATGCCGGACGGGATTTTTTTT
>CBIHPC010000491.1:0-3952 GCA_966211305.1 uncultured Niastella sp. | reverse complement strand
CACCCTTTCAGGATAAATAACCAGGGCCGGAGAATCCAGTTCATCGATATTATCGATGCGATACCAGTTTTCTTGCATTATTGGTTGTTTAATATAATCGTGAAACGGCAAACCTCATCGCGGCCTACGTCGGCAATCGACAATCGGCTCGAAATTCAAGCGGCGCAAGGTCGTAATGAAATCTGAATAATCGCGAGGCCATTCACGATTCACATTCCCCAAAGGTAGTAAATGTGCAGTTTAGCAATTTATATAAAGATATCCATTATAAGCACCCCGATCAGTCCCATTACCGATACGATGGTTTCCATAACCGTCCATGATTTTATGGTATCGCGTATGCTGAGGTTGAAGTATTCTTTATACATCCAGAAACCGGAATCGTTTACATGCGACAACAGCAAACTGCCCGCACCGATCGATAATACCATCAGGTTCGGGTTCACTTCCATCATCGGCATTACCGGGCCAATGATGCCTGCGGCTGTTAAGCCGGCCACCGTGGCAGAGCCAACACAAACCCTGATGACGCCGGCGATCACCCAGCCCAGTACCAGCGGATGGATCTGCCAGCCTTTTATGCTTTCGGCAATCGTTTCACTTACGCCGCTATCGGTAAACACCTGTTTCAGTATGCCGGCGCCTGCCACAATGAGCAGGATCAAAGCTATATCTTTGATGGCCTCGCCATAAATATCCATTACGGCTTTTATGCTGCGGCCGGTAAAAATGCCGAGTGTAAAAGTGGCTATCAGCAGAGAGATCAGCATTACGATATTGGCATCGCTGATAAACTGGTGCAGCTCCAGCGACACGCCCGATAACGTTGTTACGAATGGTATAATGGTGGTGATGGTGAGCAATATAACCGGCAACAAAGCAGTTAAAAAGCTATTGGCGGCGCTGGGTAACTGATTGTCGGGTATCGTTTTTGGCTGAAAGGCCTGCAACGGTGTGCTGCGAATATGCTTCAGCGTTTTTGAGAAGAGCGGGCCGGCCACAATAATTGCAGGAATGGCCAGTAACAAACCATATAACAGTGTTAAGCCCATATCGGCCTTTAGTTGTAGTACCAGTGTGGTAGGCGAGGGGTGGGGCGGTAAAAAGCCGTGGGTTACCGATAATGCCGCCAGCATGGGCAATCCAATGTATACCGCGGGAAGTTTATATTGATATACCACCGAAAAGATCAACGGCACCATAAGCACAAAACCTACATTGTAATACAGGGGTATGCCCACTACAAAGCCCGTTGCCATCAATGCCCATTGCAAATGTTTTTCGCCAAAAGTGCGCATGAGCACCCGGGTGATCTTTTGCGCGGCGCCGCTTTCCGCTACCAGTTTCCCCAGCATAGCGCCCAGTCCAATGATCACGATCAGCGAGCCAAGCGTATCGCCTATGCCTCGCTGCACCGATGCCGAAAGTTTCGTGAGCGGTATACCCAGCCACCAGCCGGCTATCAGTGAAACAATAAGGAATGCTAAAAAAGGATTGAATTTTGCCCAGGATATAAGCAGAACAATCGATATGATGCTGGCAAGAATGATCAGGAATGTTGTCATGTTAAATGGATATGGTCGTAACGGTGCGATTAAGCGAATTCCCCGGTTAGTGACTTAATTTCCCCCCGCACTAATATACCAAAAGGGAATGAGAAATGAGAAATGAAAAATAAAAATCAGAAGGTGAAGGCAGGGTGCTGTCGCCATAATTAATGACAAATCCAGGATTCAGGTTCCGGAAACTACAAATTGACAGTTGGTCTTCTTTTTGCGGCGTTGGTTTTGTTAGTGGTTTTTTTATTTACTTTGATGCTATGGATTCACTTACGCATATAGTATTAGGTGCTTGTATCGGCGAAGTATTTATAGGTAAAAAGGCAGGTAAGCGGTCGTTGTTCCTGGGCGCTGTTGCGCAAAGCCTGCCCGATATTGATTTTGTGGCCTCCTTCTTTACATCGCCTACCCAGGACCTTATTGCGCATCGTGGCATTACCCATTCCTTACTGTTCGTATTGCTGGTTACGCCGCTGCTGGCATGGCTGGCCGATAAATGGCGGCGGCCCCATGATATTGCTTTTTCTACATGGCTCTGGTTTTTCGCCGTTGAATTGTTGACGCATTTGACGCTCGATATCTTCAATGCCTACGGTACCGGTTTGCTGGAACCTTTTTCGCACCGGCGTTTTTGCGTACATGCCATGTTTGTGGCCGATCCGTTGTTCTCGATCTTTCCGGGCATCGTTACAGTGGCGCTGCTGTTCATGAGAAGGGATTTCAAAAGAAAGCGCTGGGCCTATATTGCCATTGGCTGGTGTGTTTTTTACCTGGCCATCGATGTATTCAATAAATCCATTGTAGAAGGCGCTGTACGGCGGGCGGCAAAAGAACAAAAAATAGAATACCGCCGGCATTTCACCACCCCCACGCCATTGAACAATTTGTTATGGTATGTGGTGCTGGAAGGTGATAAAGGCTATCATATAGGGTACCGGTCGGTGTTTGATAAAAAGAATACGATCGACTTCACTTATTTCCCCCGTAACGATTCCTTATTGAACCCGGTAAAAGACCTCGATGAGTTGAAAGACCTGTTTATTTTTTCACAGGGCTACTACACCATCGAGCGGGAAGAAAATTACCTGGTGTTTAACGATCTCCGGTTCGGCCAGAGAGTAGGCTGGTATAAACCGAAGGCCGGTTTCGTATTCCATTATTACCTGCAGCGGCCCTATGGCAACAATATGGTAGTGCAAAGAGGCCGTTTTGCGGGGTGGGACAGGGCAGCGTTTGCTTCAATGCTTCAGCGTATAAAAGGGGAGTAGTTAGTTAATGTGCTAATTAGCTAATGCGATAATGCGATAATGCTTTCATTTCGGAGTTCGCGATAATTTGCAACAGCTTACCCTGGCAATTGTATTCCATTATCAAATAATCGAATTATCACATTATCAAATTGGCTATTGTTGTTTGAAGTAAAAAGTAAATAAATAAAAAATGATCCTCACCAGCCAGTAGGAACAATATTGAATGAACCGTTGAAAGATATTGTACTTTTTATTGTACTCTTCTTCAGTTATCTGCACACAATCATTTTTCATGATGGTTTCCAGTTGCTCATGCACATTAGTGGCAAATTCGGCATCGTTTACATCGATGTTCAACTCAATGCTGGCATAGGCGCTGATATCATTTACATTGTAGGAGCCAATGGTAACCCATTTTTTATCGCGGATAGCCATTTTTCCATGTAGTACCGATTTGGTGTATTCAAACAATTTGATGTTGCGCTTCAGTAACCAGCGATACATATAACGTTCGGCGTGTTTGGCCAGTTTTACATCCGATTTTTCGGCCACGATAACCCTGATATCTATACCGCGCTTCGCCGCCTTTGACATATGATGCCTGATGATAGTGCCCGGTAAAAAATACCCCGACATAATGATCACACTTGAAGAGGCTTTTTTGAACATTTCAATATAACTGCGCGAGATCTGGTTTTTGCTTTTTACCCAGTCGTTCCTTCGAATGCGGAGCGGACTGCTGCCTGTTGCCGGAAGGTTAGGAAGCTCATGTCGCATGCTTCTTCTCAGCGCCAGTTGTGCGGGTTTCGCCCACAGATCGATACAGATCTTATGCAATGCGCCGCAAACCGGGCCCTCCATGTAAATGGCCCAGTCCATCCACGCCGGCTCATCGTCTATATCGTTGTACCGGTTGCTGATGTTGATACCGCCAACCAGTCCGTAATGACCGTCAACCACCAGTACTTTCTGGTGCATTCGGCGGCCGAAATAAAAATGTTCGCTTTTTAACAACGGCTCATAAAAACGGAAGTATACACCGGCCGACTGAAGTTCTTTAATAAAACCAGCCGATAATTCTTTGGAGGCATAGCCGTCTGCCAGCAGGTAAACCTTTACGCCCCGCTTTGCGGCTTCCATCAG
>CBIHPC010000490.1:0-3954 GCA_966211305.1 uncultured Niastella sp. | reverse complement strand
GCCAGTTTGCCTTTTTCAATACTGCCTATTTTATCGGCAACGCCTATCAACCCGGCTGCCGTAACCGTAGCTGACTGAATGGTTTCCATAGGCGGCATTCCTGCTTCTGTCATATATACAAACTCGAGCCAGTTACGGCCATGCGCATACACGCCGGCATCGGTGCCAAACGCAATCTTCACACCGGCTTTATAGGCTTTGCCAAACGTGCTTTGAATTTTAGGGCCAATGGCCAGCGCTTTGGGCGTTACCAGTACAGGATAATAACCGGGCTTTTTTGCTGAATCGCCTACGGCCTTTCCCGCTGTAATGGTAGGCACATAATAAGTGCCATACTGTTTCATCAACTGCATCACTTCATCGTCCATTAAAGTGCCATGTTCTATGCTGTTCACACCGGCCCTTACCGCCCGTTTCATGGCTTCGGCCCCGTGACAATGCGCGGCTACTTTAAATCCGTAATCACGCGCCGTTTCTACAATGGCCTTTATCTCATCTTCCGTAAACTGGGGGTTCTCCCCGCTTTTTGCAACGCTCAATACGCCGCCGGAGGCAGTTATTTTTATGAGGTCGGCGCCATCTTTATAACGCTGCCGCACAGCCTTTCTGCATTCGTCGGCCCCATTGGCCACACCTGCTGCCGGACCGGGATCGCCCATCAGGTCGTTGCGGTAACCATTGGTGGGGTCGGCATGGCCGCCCGTAGTGGCAATTGATTTACCGGCTGTATATATCCGGGGGCCTTTTATAAGTTTTTTATTGATGGCATTGCGGAGCGAGATATTCACACCCGAACCGCCCAGGTCGCGCACGGTAGTAAAACCGGTCATCAACGTACGCTCGGCATAAACAACCGACTGAAAGGCATAATCGGCCGGGTTGTAAGTGAAGGTTTCCATATAGCGGGTTGGGCTGGTTTCATGTTCCATATGCACATGACAGTCGATCAAACCCGGCAATACCGTTTTGTTTTTAAGATCGATCATTTTGTCGGTACCAGCGGGTTTGGAATAACCAGCCTGTACATCGGTGATGGTGTTGCCTTCTATGACAATGGAATATTCATTCAGTACCTGTCCTTTTTTTACATCGATCAATTTACCGCAGTGAAGAATGGTGCGTTGTGAAAGCAACAGTAACGGGTTACAGATCAATACCCCAAGCAGTAGTTTCTTCATGTGACGAATTTTTACGGAAGATAAAACATTTAAACAGCTTGTGGGTAACGGATATTCAGGGTAAACATTAATTCAAACAACCCGCAATAAAATACAATGCCGTTCCGGTTGAACCGGAACGGCATTGTGCATGTATAAAGAAATAATTTATTCTTACTGATTCGGCTGCGGTGTATAGCGCAGGTAAGGTTTTACCACTTTAACACCTTTAGGGAACTTCTTGATAGCGTCGTCGGTAGAAACTGCAGGAACCACAATTACATCTTCACCATTTTTCCAGTCGGCCGGCGTAGCCACGCTGTAGTTAGCGGTCAGTTGCAGTGAATCAACCACGCGCAATACTTCATAGAAGTTTCTTCCTGTAGAAGCAGGGTAAGTGATCATCAGCTTCACTTTTTTATCGGGACCGATCACGAACAGTGAACGAACGGTGAAAGTTTCAGAAGCATTGGGGTGGATCATATCGTACAAAGTAGCTACGTTTCTGTCTTCATCGGCGATGATGGGGAAACCTACTGTGCAATTCTGTGTTTCGTTGATATCATTAACCCAACCGAGGTGTTTATCGAGCGGATCAACACTAACAGCCAGCACTTTCACATTGCGTTTGGCAAATTCTTCCTGCAACAAGGCAGTTTTACCTAACTCGGTAGTACAAACCGGTGTATAATCAGCAGGATGGGAAAACAAAATTCCCCAGCCGTTTCCAAGGTATTCGTAGAAATCAATATCGCCGGCAGTGGTCTTAGCCTGGAAGTTAGGAGCGATGTCGCCTAATCTTAAACTCATATACTAAGTATTTTAAAGTTGAGAAAATGATTATTTACGCTATAATGGGGTACGAAGATACAAATCCTACTCAAAAAGTAGACTGATATCTGAATTTTTGTTTTCCGGGATTGAACCGGTTGGTTTTAAGGGACTTTGCAGATGCTGGTTTATCGATCTTTCCGCCGGGTGGCCTTGGTAAGGGAATTACTGCCGAACCGGTTCTTTACATCATCGATAGCCTTATAAAGCTCGGTCTTTTTTTCAACATTACTGAACAAATTCGTTTGAACCGCTTCATCGGTAAGCTCGCTGAGCCGTACGCCCAGCAGCCTTACCGGCTGGCCTTTCCGGTATAGCTTGTGAAACAGGTCTTTAGCCTTGGGAATAAGTTCATCATCATAAAAAGTATAGGCAATGGCGGTTTGGCGGGAAGTGGTCTCGAAATCGGGATAGCGTATTTTTACCGCAATACACCCGGCCATTTTATTATCCTGTCTCAACTCATAGGCAACCCGCTCCGTCATACCCACCAGTTGTGCAAGCAGCCAGTCGGTATCGGTCACATATTCTTCAAACGTGCTTTCTGTTGAAATTGATTTTGCTTCATGATAAGGAACTACCTCGCTATGGTGAATGCCATGGGCCTTGTGCCACAGTTCGCCGCCATATTTGCCCAACACCTTTTCGAGCAGTTCAATGGGATAAGCGGCCACCTGCTCAATGGTATCTATACCCAGGTCGCGCAGCGACTGGTACGTATGCGCCCCCACCCCGGGGATCTTGTTCACTTTTAGCGGGGCCAGAAATTCTTTTTCGCGGCCAAAGGCGATGTATAAATACCCGTTCGGTTTCGCTTCGTCGGTAGCGATCTTGGCAACCATCTTATTGCCAGCCAGTCCGAATGAAATGGGCAACCCGGTTTTATCGATGATCTCCTGCCGCAGATCGATGGTCCATTGATAGGGGTTGAAATATTTATCCATTCCTGTTAGATCGAGGTAGAACTCGTCGATGGAAGCTTTTTCGAATAAAGGGGCTTTTGCTGCAATGATCTCTGTTACCAGGCGCGAATAACGGCTGTATTCGCCACGACTGCCTTTTACAACGGTAGCGTGCGGACATAAACGCAAAGCCGTTTTCATTGGCATGGCTGAATGAATGCCGTATTTGCGGGCTTCATAACTACAGGCTGCTACCACCCCGCGCTCACGGCCACCAACGATCAGCGGTTTGCCCTTCAACGACGGATCGTTGAGGCATTCTACCGAAACGAAGAATGCATCGAGATCGAAATGGGCAATTATTCTTTGGGGGCTGTTCATTCAATGCACAAGTTAGTGAAATTGGCGAATCGTACATGTTGCTGGTACCGGTTGCCGGTTCCCTGTCACCGGGGTAAAAAATTCAGCGAACCCGACTATTCACAGTGTGACCGACATGCTCGTCCTGGTAACTGGTAACAGCCTCCTTGTTCAATAATATTCTAATTTTACTCAAAACAACTTCTAGTGGAAGAAGCCCTGGAACACCTGAAAAAACACGTTTTCGCCATGCAGCCGCTCAGCGATGAAGCCTGGCACGATCTGGCGGGCATCTGGCAGTTGCATCATTACAAACGGAAAACCATTTTAACCGCAGCCGGCGAAACCGAACGTCATGTTTATTTTGTATTGAACGGCGTTCAACGCATTTTTTATATCGACGCCCATCATGAAGCCACACTTGTTTTCACGTATCCCTATTCCTTTTCGGGCATCGCCGATTCCTTTCTTACCCGCCTGCCTTCGCGGTATTTTCTTGAAACCCTCACCAGCAGCACCATGCTGCGCAGCACGCATATCCAGTTTCAGCAATTGATGGAAAAACACCGCGACATAGAAAAACTGATCAGCACGTTTACCGCATTTGCACTCATGGGTGTGCTGGAGCGTCATGTCGAACTACTAACATACAGCGCCGAAGAAAAGTTCAGGACCCTGCTGAAACGCAGTCCGCACGTATTGCA
>CBIHPC010000489.1:0-3956 GCA_966211305.1 uncultured Niastella sp. | reverse complement strand
CGGCGCAGGCTTTCTTCAAATGCGCGGCTTTGCGCGTTGGTTCTGTATAAAATAGCGAAATCGCGGTTGTTGTAATGATTGCGCAGCTTTTGCTCCTGAATGGTATCTGCCACGAATTTACCTTCATCGTTATCGGTATTTAACCGCACCAGTTTTATCTTTTCGCCTTCGCCTTTTTCTGTCCAAAGGTTTTTGGGAATTTGCCCTTTGTTATTCTTGATTACCTCATTGGCTACATCGAGAATGCTTTTTGAGCTGCGATAGTTTTGCTCCAGTTTTACCACTTTGGCGTCTTCATAATCTTTCTGGAACTGCAAAATGTTTTCAATGGTGGCGCCGCGAAAGCTATAGATACTTTGCGCATCGTCACCCACCACGCACACATTTTCATGCATGGCGCCCAGCAGTTTTATTACCTCGTACTGTGCAGGGTTGGTATCCTGGTACTCATCGACCAGAATGTATTTAAACTTGCGCTGATATTTGCTGAGTGATTCGGGAACGTTTTTCAACAGCTCATAAAACTTCAACAACAGGTCGTCGAAATCCATGGCGCCGTTCTTATAACAGCGTTTTACATATGCGTCATAGATCTGCGCTATGGCCGGGCGGTTGGTGCGCATGTCTTCCTGTTGAATAGCATAATCATTCGCATATTCTACAGGGCCTACCAATGCGTTCTTTGCACCGGAAATGCGGTTGTACACCGCCGCAGGTTTGTAGTGTTTGTCATCGAGGTTCAACTCGTTCACTACCGTTTTTATCACACTCTTCGTATCATCTGTATCGTAAATGGTAAAATCGTTGGGATAGCCGATGCGATGCGCTTCACCCCGTAAAATGCGGGCAAACACACTGTGAAAGGTACCGATATACAAATTTCTGGCTTCGCTGTTTTGAAGCACTTTCTCGATACGTTCTTTCATTTCCTTTGCCGCCTTGTTGGTAAAGGTGAGCGCCAGGATGTTAAATGCATCAACACCTGTAGCCATTAAATGCGCAATGCGGGTGGTAAGCACTTTTGTTTTTCCACTACCGGCTCCCGCCACAATCATCAATGGACCATCTCTATGTAAAACGGCTTCACGCTGTTGCGCGTTTAAACCCTGTAAATAATCTTGCATTTATGCAAGTTAATGCCTCTGCCGGTTATTTGTAGCGGAAAAAAAATATTAATAGAGGTGTAGTTAATAACTAGTAGTTATCTGTACAAAACGGAAGTTACAGGCATAAAAAAGCCCTCCGGATTATCGGGGGGCTCCGTAATTCATTATGGTTCGGGAGAAACAGGTTAAAGATTGAACCAATTGCTTACGCCGTTGTTTCTTCCAGAGCCAGGGCTTCTGGTTGAGGCGTGCAATTTTTGATGCTTACCTGGAACTTGGTGTTCAGGCTGATAGCGTAATTGTTCGTTGCAAACAGCGTTTTGCAAGTAGCATCTTCCAGCATTACAGTAGCCAGGTCCATGGCCAGCTGTGAAGTGCTTATCACATTAGCTACTTTGCCGTTGGTAAACTCAATGGTGAATTTGTACCCGGCTTTGCGCGCAACGCCGGCTTTTTCAAAATCTGGACGATTGAGGTTGAGCACTTGATCACCTGCGGCTGATTTCTTCATTAAAATTCTCAGAATGGGCAGGTATTTAAGCCAAATGTGAGTATACATTATAATAAGCGGTTTTACTATGGAAATAATAAACTTATGGAAAATGGCAGCAAGCGCAAGCAAAGATGCAAATTTAATTTGCTAAAAACGAATGAAAAATTAAAAACCTATGAATGTTTTTCCAGCCGGTAGTTGCAAACCCTTATTGCATAAGCTACATGAAAAAAATTCCTCACTTATTATTCCACACATTATTCTTCCTGTTAACATCCGGAATATAGGTACTGCCCAGTGAAATTGATTTAACAGACGTTTTTGCAGGAAGTGTCAAGGTGACCGTATTTGCTTTTTCCCACACCGAAACAGAACGGTGCAAGGCACTTTTTGTTCCATCTGCGTAGGTAACTGTTAAATCGACCGGCACCGGCTTCTGGCCAACGCAATCTACTGTTACGGAGTAGTTTGCTCCTGCTTTAACAACTTTTTTAATCGAAAGATCGGGCACTCCGCCATCGATAAACCATCTTTTCCAGAACCAGTTCATATTTTTCCCTGAACCAGTGTTCATGCAATTAAAAAAATCGAAAGGAATGGGGTGTTTGCCTTTCCATTGTTGAATGTAGTAATGAAGCGCCCTGGTAAAAAGCGAATCACCCAGCATGTCTTTTACATATAAATACCCCAGAGCAGGTTTTGGGTATGAATTAACGAAATAATTGGAGCCGCTTATTTGCGTAGAGATTGTGGTAATGGGCGAATCGTTCTCTGTTCCGGCCAGCCGTTCATACCCGCCAACGCCGTAATCGTCAACAACACTGCTGTCGATGACCGAAGATATGATCCATTCGCCAATGGTGGCCCAGCCTTCATCCATCCAGCCGTATTTCGTTTCGTTGGTGCCCATGTAAAACGGGAACATCATATGAAAAACCTCGTGATCGACCAGCTCGATGGTCTCAATGCGGCTGGCGAGGGGATTATCGTTCACCATCATGGGATATTCCATTTGATCGAGCCCGTCAACAATAGTGACATGCGGGTAAGGGAACGGCCAGCGCGGAAATACGTAGCTCATAGCCCAAACCGTTTTACGGCCAAAATCAACTACCTCATAATAATCCTTGTGCGCCGGGTTGAAAACCGCATCTACCCGCGTTCTCCTTTTTGTGGCAGGGTCAACTTCGAGACTTGTCGATTTCCACATATAGTGATCGCTTACAGCGAAAGCAAAATCGGTAACGTCTTTTGCTGAAAACTTCCAGGTGTTGAAAGGGTTCTGGCGCGTGATGTTCTTTTGCTGCAGATCGGCCGAATCAATGATGTTGATAACGCCATCCTGCCTTTCGGCTGTTTGTAACCGCTGACAATACGTTTCGTTCAGCACCTCATTGCAATTGGTAAGATCACCGGTGGCCCACACTACAAAATTCGCCGGTACCGTAACGGCCACATTGAAATTGCCAAAATCATTGTAGAATTCCTGCGGTCCGGTATACGGCTCCATATTCCAGCCATCCACATCATCATACACGGCAATTCTTGGAAAAAAATAAGCCACGAAATTGGCGCCGGGTTCAATTTCGCCGGTGCGGATGTGAGAGGTTTTATTCAACGTATACGCATATTGAATGCTGAAACGCATGGTGCCGCCAGGGGCGAGCGCACTAACCGGAACGCTCATGTTGGTTCCGTTGATTTGCAGGCGGCTGCTATCGATGGTTGTGTTGTTATATTGGAACGATGAAATGTGAACGCCCTCCGTAATATCAGCAGGTTTTACGGGCATGAGGCGAACGCTTCCTTTTTTGTAGAGATTGGGGTAGAGTTTAAAAACGATCTGTTGCAGCGTGTTCGGACTGTTATTAACATATTCGATGTCGACCTTGCCTTTAAGAAGGCGGGTTTCAGGGTTAAAATTGATGTCGATATTATAGTTACCCGTATTTTGCCAGTATTTGGGGCCGGGCTGGCCGCTGGTGGAGCGGGTGCCTTTTTCATAAGCCGCCGGAATATTGCGGGGCATGGTCAACGTTACCTGGGCATTTACTCCAGAACCACTTATCAGTGCTATTAAGATCAGGAACCGGCGAATTGACATAGTGCATGTTTTATTGAAGATAATTAAACCGGCAGGAAAATAAAAAATCCCGCTGTGTGTGCGGGATTTAATATCTGTCAGATCAGGCTTTGGCCAAAAGCCGGTGCCTGCTCTTTAAATATTTTTCATATACAACATCGCGCATAGGCTTCTGGTATACTTTACTTTCCGTCCAGGAAATAATATCGAGGTAAGCAAATGCCCTTGTTTCAAACGGGTTCTTTTCAAGATGTTTGATCTTGTTCAGGAATTT
>CBIHPC010000488.1:0-3966 GCA_966211305.1 uncultured Niastella sp. | reverse complement strand
GGTAAGGAACTGTAAAATTGGTAAAACTCATATACACTGTTCATTTTAAACTTCCAGGTACTTATATAAAATAGCCTGTCAATGGTACAAAGATGCTATAAAACGGGGCGAATATAACGTATAATTCCAATTCGACGGGATTGTGCGATGTGGTTATGTCGAATGTTAAAACAATCTGAACTAATGCTCGTTAGCACACTTGCATGAAGTTGCGGTTTGCCGGTTTCAACTTGTGAACTACAAAACACATGTTCCTTGTCAACCTGTTCACTTATCAACCAGCGACCTATTTCACTTTTTCTGTACTCTTTGATTTAGACGCCTTTTTCTTAAAATAGCTTCCGCTAAAGAAACACTGTATGTCGCGGTACGATCCGCAACCGCCTTTTTCTTTCATGGTAACCTTACTGCCACTGAATGTAAATTCAAGCGAACAGGGATTATCGCTTTTAACAAACTGCGCCACCGTAGGTGAAATAAAACGTGCATTACCTTTCACCTCGCCCTTACATTTGCCGCCATTTTTCTCAAAATGCACAAAGAATATCATTTCAGAAGCATTCTTTCCATCGCGCACTGAAACGAAATTGCGGTCGTTTTGCACATAATCGCCCGAAAACTTATTTTTAGCTGCCAGTGTATCGATGGGATTGACAACGTCCTGAATTATATCTTCATTTGGTTCTGTTACAATAAGGGTAAAATTATCCCCGTTACGATCGTAAAAATAAACGTTCCTTTTATATATCAGGTCGCCACCGGCCCTTTTGGTATCGTGGTAAGTGGTGATCTGAAATTTTTGATCGAGCATACCGTATGCAAAACTGTAGTTATCGAAACCGGTTCTTACCAGCGTCATGGCCCGCAGGAATTTATTGTCCTTACTGAAACAGGCCAGGTATGCAGCCCGCCTGCTGCCGGCCACCAACGCAGTGAACAAATAGTTCTCCTTTTCTTTTTCAACGGCACGGCCAAGTGCGTATACTTTAGGCGAGGCCTTTCCAAAATCTTTCCGCCAGATGCTATCAGGAATGAATTGTGAAAATGTATTAAGCTCAAGCAGCATTGAATCATTCTGTTTCTTCAACAGGCTGGTATCGGCTATAGAAAAAGGCAGTTTTATTTCAGGATAAAACGCAACAAAGTCTGCAGATGTCACAATCTCACCTGCCTGTATAGTTTTTTTATCATCCTTACATGAAAATAATATTAAAATAAAACCCAGACTTAAAAGGTACTTCTTCATAAAACATCCGATAGCTGTTGATGAATAAAAGTAAGCATTCAATCCCACTTGTAAAAGAAAACACATTTGCCTAAAAACTAATGCCAACTCAACGCGCCATTTCCCAACCGATTGTTTGGAGAGCGCCATTTTATTTTTTAGATTTGTCTAAATTTTATTTTAGATAAGCAATAAAGCAGCCTGCCTGCGCTTATTATATATAATATGGTCCCCAAATATTCAAGCAGCAGAGAGAATTACCTGAAAGCGATCTTTCACCTGCAGGAAGTTCATGGCACTGTGACCACCAACGATGTGGCCGGCGAAATGCAAACCCGGCCTGCATCCGTGACCGATATGCTGAAGAAGCTGAAAGCGCAGAAATTATTATTGTATGAAAAATATAAGGGCTTTAAACTGAGCACGGAAGGCCGCAAAGTAGCGCTGCAGATCATTCGAAAACACCGGTTGTGGGAATATTTCCTGGTTGAAAAACTGCGCTTTGGCTGGGATGAAGTGCATGAAATTGCCGAGGAACTGGAGCATATCGGCAGCAAAAAACTCATCGACCGCCTCGATGAATTTTTAGGCTTCCCTAAATCTGATCCGCACGGCGATCCCATTCCCGACAGCCAGGGCCGCTGGACGCTCACCCGCCAGGTCAACCTGCTGAACCTGCCTGTAAATCAGCAGGCTGAAGTAAGCGGCATTGGCGATCAGTCGGCAGAGATCCTTGATTTACTGAACCATAAACATATTTCCCTCGGTACCCGGCTGGAAGTAAAGAAAAAGTTCGCATTCGACAATTCCATTGAACTTAAAATAAAAAACCAGTCGCCCGTAACCATTAGTGAACACGTAGCAAAAAACGTATTTGTGAAATATGATGATGAATAGAACAAAAGGGGATGCCTCTTTAAGCGAAGTACACGAATCGGTCGATATCAGTAAAAAACGTATGGGCTGGAAACGCGTGCTTGCATTTTTCGGCCCTGCTTACCTTGTTAGCGTAGGTTATATGGACCCCGGCAACTGGGCCACCGACCTGGCCGGCGGCAGCCGTTTCGGCTACTCCCTCATCTGGGTTTTACTCATGAGCAACCTGATGGCGCTGTTGTTGCAATCCCTGAGCGCCCGGCTTGGTATCGTTCGCGGGCGCGATCTGGCGCAGGCAAACCGCGAAACCTATCCCCGCCCCGTAAACTTCCTGTTGTATATACTGGCAGAGATTGCCATTGCCGCCACCGACCTTGCAGAAGTACTGGGTATGGCCATTGGTATTAACCTGTTGACGGGCCTGCCGCTTATCTGGGGCGTTTCCATTACCGTACTCGATACTTTTTTACTGTTATTCCTGCAACGGCTGGGCATTCGTAAAATGGAAGCCTTTATTATTGCCCTGGTAGCGATAGTGGGATTATCCTTTCTCGTTGAGATCATTATAGCCAAACCAAACTTCGGTGAAATAGCTACCGGTTTGGTGCCTACCCTGCCCAATGAACAGGCATTGTATATAGCTATAGGTATAATCGGTGCAACTGTAATGCCGCACAACCTGTATTTACATTCTGCACTGGTGCAAACCCGTAAAATTGCCAAAACAAAAGAAGGTATAAAGCAGGCACTGAAATGGAGTTTTGTCGATTCGGCCATTGCGTTGAATGTAGCCTTCCTTGTAAATGCCGCGATACTGGTACTGGCAGCCACTACCTTCTTTAAAAAGGGAATGGTTGAAGTGGCCGAGATCAAAGAAGCGCACCAACTATTGTCGGGATTGTTAGGCTCATCAGTAGCGCCGGTGCTTTTTGCCGTTGCGTTGATCGCCGCCGGACAAAGCTCAACTGTTACCGGCACCCTGGCCGGACAAATAGTAATGGAAGGTTACCTGCGTTTGCGGATCAATCCCTGGATGCGGCGCATGATCACCCGTTTGCTGGCTATTGTTCCTGCCATCCTGGTTATTGCCATTGCAGGAGAAAAAGAAGTAGATGCCCTGCTGGTATTAAGCCAGGTTATCCTCAGCCTGCAACTGGGTTTTGCCATCATTCCGCTGATCCATTTCGTAAGCGACAAAAACACCATGGGCTCGTTTGCGATAAAACCCATTGTGCAAATAGCTGCCTGGATAGTTACCGCCACGCTGGTGTACCTGAATCTTCGCATGTTGCTTAACGAAGTAAGCTCGTTCTTTGCGCAACCTACCAATATTTTCTGGAAGATCCTGATCATTACAAGCGGCGCTGTGTTCCTTGGCTTGCTGGCCTATATTATCTTTTATCCCATCTTCAGCAAATCAAAAAATGCATCTATACAAATGCACCCGCATGTAGAAGGATTGCAAAAGCTCAGCATCCCAACCTATAAAAAGATAGCGGTAGCGCTTGATTTCGGCGAGCATGACGACCAATTGCTGGCACACGCCATAGGGCAGGGAAAGGGAAATGCCGAATACCTGTTGATACATGTGGTAGAAAGCCCTACCGCCCGGTTACTGGGTAACGAAAGTGACGATTACGAAACCCGCCACGATGAAGCGCGCTTACAAATGTATGTTCAACAATTACAGGAACAGGGGCTGACAGCCACCAGTCAACTCGGTTTCAGGAACCGCGCGGGGGAGATCATCAGAATAATTAAAGAATCTGAAGCCGATATGCTGGTCATTGGCGCTCACCGCCACAGCGGAATTAAAGACTGGTTGTATGGGGAAACGATCAACTCGGTACGGCATGAGTTGAATA
>CBIHPC010000487.1:0-3967 GCA_966211305.1 uncultured Niastella sp. | reverse complement strand
GAGGCCATCACCGGTAAGGCAAGCAAAAACAATAATACTTTCATAACGTTTTCCTTTTATTACACCTTTGACTTCAACCATACATGTATCGTTGCATCAGGTGCTGTTAAAATCTACATACCTGCTATTAACAAATTACAACCTCTTATATCGCTGGCATCAACGCGGCCCAGCACTTCAAATGTACCATCGGGCAATAAGTTGCCTACATCATCAGTTGCAATAAATGAACACGAATACAAATTGGCCAGATCGATGACGTTGATTATGCCGCTGCCGGTTACCCGAACATCGAGCGGGTCGTCATCCTGCCGCATCAGTACCTTCATCCAGGGCGGGCAATTGAAAATGCCGTTCCCGTATGAGTAAGCCTGTGATAACAGCTCCGTCATGCCGTATTCCGAATGAATGGCATTGGTTTGAAAGGCCGATGTGAGCAACCCATGCACTTCTTCCCGCGTCATTTCCTTACGGCGGCCCTTCATGCCACCGGTTTCCATGATGGTGGTATGTTGTAACGGCATGGGGTACTTCTCCGCAAAATCGAGCAGGCCGAACGTAACGCCAATTAATAAGGTCTTTTGCCCCTGCATTTCCAACTCCTGCAACACCCGGGCCAGCTTATCGTGCTCATATAAATAAAACCCGCTATGCGGGTGTTGGCTCAGTTTTATCATATCATTAACCATAACCACCAGCGAAGAGTTCTGCCGCTCGAGGTAAGCAGGCAACAGGCCTATGATACACCAGCCCTCCACCGGCCCATAGAACATTGACCAGGCTTTTAAAAAGCTTTGCCGGTACAAATGCAGGTTCTTTACATAATGCCGGCTGTTGACGGTTTGGGTGGTGCCGCTGCTCTCAAAAACGGCTTCCGGTTCAAAAACGGTGGTTTTTATGCCGGCCGTCTTGAAAAACCTGATCGGCAAAAAGGGGATCTGGTCAATTGACCGCACATTCGACCCAACTATTGACAATGCATTTACGTATTGCTGATAAATAGCATTATTATTGTACTGGAATTGGAAGACCTCAAGCGCCAGTTGTTCAAAATCAGCCGGTTCAACCGTAAAAATTTTATCTTCTATTTCACAAATCATAAAATTATTGCAGACTTTTGACCTATAATTTTGTACACGACAATTAAAATATATGCAAAAGCTTGTTTTATATAGCAGCCTGTGTTTGATAGTGATTGCCGCCTGCAGCAAAGATAAGTTTCAGGACAAACCTACCATTGAAATTAAGTCAATAACTCCGACCTATGTGACGGCTCTGAGCGGCGCTTATACCGAAATTGAAATGGAGTTCACCGATAAGCAGGGCGACCTTGATTCGGTGTATTTGTTCAAAGAACGGCTTAATACGCGGGTAAAACCCATACTGGCCCCTTTCTTACCTTACCCGGTTCCCAAGTTTCCCGAAAAATCGAAGGGTGTGTTAAAAGTAACATTATATAATACAGACCTGGCCGCAACAGCCACCCCCAACAGCAAACCCGACGAGCCATTTGGCAAGGAACCCGATACTATTCAATTTAAGATCGTGGTGAGAGACAAATCGGGAAATGTAAGTGACACAACCACTACCGAACAACTTATAATAGAAAGATCTTAATTTGCGCACCTCAGTGCCCAAGGATGTTGAAATATTTATTCGATCTGTTCCTGTTCACCAGTTGTTTTATTGCCGGTTGTGCCTTGCTGATGGTATTACAAACCGATCAGTTGCTTCATTTGCAGTATGATAGTACCGGTTACCTGGTGTTCGTATTTTTTTCCACGCTTTGCAGTTATAACTTTCACTGGTATTTAAGCGCCGATGCAGCCAGTGAGAACGCCCGCGTGCGCTGGACGCAGCATCATAAGCTACTGCACCTGGTATTGACCGCCATAGGCGCCCTTGTGTCTGTGTGGTATTTCTTTCATTTTATTCATCACTGGTTCTGGTTAGGCGGCGCCGTGCTGTTAACCTTCCTTTATTCAGCACCCAAACTGCAATTCGGCCCATTCGCCTGGCTTCGTAATATAGCGATAGGAAAAACCCTGTTCCTCGCCTTTGTGTGGATGTACGTAACCACCTTTTTGCCCATTGCCATCGACGGCCATCACTGGAATGCCGCCGCCTTCTTATTCTGCGCAAGCCGCTTCCTGCTTATTTATGCCATTTGTATCATTTTCGATTACCGCGACCGGGATTATGACAGAGAAGCGGGTATCCGAAGTATGATCACGTATTTTAACGAACGCGGCATCAATAACCTGTTCGCTCTTTCGATGGCAGGCTTTGCTACAATTACCATACTGCTTTACTTTTATGATTTTTCAGTAATGACCATTATTCTGTTGCTGGTGCCCGGTATAATAGTTGCCTTTTTGTACCCCATAGCAAAGAAGAACTTCAGCGACTACCTGTATTATTTCGTACTGGACGGACTGATGATGTTTTCATCGCTATTGACTATATTCATATCAAATAAGTAGTTTTGCGCCAATTAAATCGATAATTTTATAATATATAGAACAGGTTTTTATCTTTTAATACAGTAAATATGGCTAAAAGTAAAACGCCCGCTCCTGCCGGCTACAAGCTCTCGGATCAATCACTGAAATTCCTCAAAAATTACCTCAATACACCCTCCCCCGTTGGCTTTGAAAGCGGCGGACAAAAAGTATGGTTAGAATATGTAAAACCGCTGGTTGATACCACGTTTGTTGACCCTTATGGCACGGCCGTTGGCATTGTGAACCCCAGGGCGGAGTTTAAAGTGGTAATTGAGGCCCATGCCGATGAGATCAGCTGGTTCGTGAACTATATTACCCCCGAAGGTTTAATTTACCTGAAACGCAATGGCGGTGTAGACCACCAGATAGCGCCCGGAAATCGGGTATTTATTCATGGGAAGAAAGGCCCGGTAAAAGCCGTTTTCGGCTGGCCCGCCATTCATACCCGCCTGCACAACCCCGACGCCAAGGACCCGCAGCCAAAGGTGGAGAACCTGTTCCTCGATACCGGCGCCCGCTCAAAAAAAGAAACGGAACAGCTGGGGATCCATGTTGGTGCTGTGGTAACCTACCAGGATGGTTTCGATGTGCTGGCCAACGACTATTACATAGCCCGCGCATTCGATAACCGCATCGGCGGCTTTATGATCGCCGAGGTGGCCCGCCTGCTGAAAGAAAATAAAAAGCAATTACCATTCGGTTTATACGTTGTTAATGCGGTACAGGAAGAAGTTGGTTTACGCGGTGCGGAAATGATAGCCCGGCGCATAAAACCCAATGTGGCCATCATTACCGATGTAACGCACGACACCCATACGCCCATGATCAGCAAGGTCATTGAAGGCGATGTGGCCTGCGGCAGAGGTCCTTCCCCCGCCTATGGCCCGGCAGTACACAACAAGCTGCTGAAGCTGGTAGAGGAAGTGGCGGAAAAGAACAAAATTCCGCTGCAAATGCGCACCGTATCGCGTAGCACCGGCACCGATACCGATTCATTTGCCTATGCCAATGACGGCTGTCCATCGGTGCTGATCTCTATTCCTTTACGCTATATGCACACAACGGTTGAAATGCTGCATAAAAGCGATATAGAGCAAACCATTCAATTAATGTACGAGACTTTATTAACTTTGACACCCAAAACAAATCTGAGCTATTTGTGATACAATCATGCATCCTTTTATACGTTGATCCCGGTAGCGGCAGTTATCTGATACAGATGATCATTGCCGCTATTTTGGGGGCGTTGTTCTACTTCAAAAACATCTGGTGGAAGATAAAGGCATTTTTCTGGAAGCCGAAAAAAGAGGATGCAGAGGGAGAGGATATTGCTAAATGACAAAATATACACGTCATCCTTCATCGTTTAAAGATCCTTCAGGTTTTGTATTTGAATCGGAAGGAAAATTGTACCGGCAGGTAAACCAATACTATGCCGCACAGTACCGCCAGCTTATCGATTC
>CBIHPC010000486.1:0-3970 GCA_966211305.1 uncultured Niastella sp. | reverse complement strand
TCGATTTCAGCAAAAAAGCTGCAGCCCGCACCCTCATGGTAGAACCCGCAAAAGCCGGTGTGGTTCAGGTCAACCATTATTCCAAAATGAGAAGCCAACGATTGAAACTGAAGGTAGACCGGTTCCCACCATCCGAAGCCCAGGTGGGTGTCCTGAAAATAAGGCACGGGGACCAACGCCTGTTGGCTGGTGGCCTCGCAGCCGGTGTACAAGGCCGTGTGTGTGTCGATCATAAATGTAGTTTTTAAGTTGATGAATAGGAGAAAATGGAAAAGGGACCGATGGCGTCCCTTTTGCTATTTGCTTTCGCGGTACTGTTCACGCTCCTTGGCCAGCTCGTAGAGGCCGCGGTGGCTGATCAAAAAATCGGATACATCGATCGTCACCTCGAATTCATCATCAAGCCAGCCGGCTACAAATGAGTGTTTAAATGACTGATAAAGGGCCGTTGCCATCCATTCATGCGGCATGATTTCGAGGCAGATCGCCAAAGCTGTTTGTGCAGGGCCACTGCCCAGGTAGCCCCAGTTAAAACCTGAAGGGCTGTGGTTATAAATTTTCAGGCTGCGCCCGGGATGCAGTTCCCTGCCGTCGAGGAATAACCGGTTTGTGCGGCCGCGCGTGCCGCAGATGGTAAATACGAGCTTTTCCATAGATCAATTTTTTGATGAGGAATTAATTATCGGTGCGCGTCAGGTTTTTTGGTGGCCAGCCGCAAGGAGGAACGGAATATCAATGACAGCCTTTGTGTGCAGGACCCGTGTTTATATGCCGTAGTTCCTTGCATGGCTGCCCTCCATCAAAACCTATGTTTGTGCCGTAATTAATGCGAATCCTCATGTCTGAAAAATGAATGCAGGGTGCATGGAATGTGGAGTGTCCAAAACCGGTGGAGAATGTTATTTTATAGGGTGGCAGCAAAGCAAAAGTGTGTGGGCATTTGTTGCCATATAAAATGTGGGATCAGCTTGCAGTGAGCAACGTTCCGTCAACCTTCCGCAATAGGATGGGCATAAAAAATCCCCTGCAATACTGCAGGGGATTTTAGTGATGATTTCGGCTCGCAACCGGTCGTCCCGGTGCGTTCTATTTATTCTTGCAGCCTTGCAAAAACTTAATGATCTCTTCCTGGCCGGACATGTAGCTTGAATGACAAATGGGCTTACCCATTCTGGTAATGACGAAAAAGGGTTGTGAAGCTGTACGGAAATGATTACGCTGGTACCACATATTTTTTTCTCCTATCGTAAAGCGGTCGTCTGGATGGGCCTTAATCTTATAATCCACAAACAGGCGGACGATCTTAAAGGTCTGTAGCAGCTCTTTGATTTTTTTGTTCTTTAAATATTTCGCTTGTAACCAGTCCATGTAGCCGACATGAACAACTCCATCAAAGATGATCAGCAGATCCTTCTTTTCTTCTTTGACCATTCGTGTTACTGCAGTGGTGTCCGGATTATCATAAACATCCAGCCATACCGAGTCGGTTGCAGTATTTGTAAAATATTTGCCGTGATCACCTTGCTTATCCTGTGCACATGTACAAGAAGAAACAAGCGCCGTGACTAACAAAAAATATAAGCGTCGCATAAGCTAAAATTTATCTTGGGTTAAAGTATCCGGTTCCTACTTTCCTTTTCTTTTTAATGGCCTCTATTTCCTGACCTGCCTGATTGGCCATTTCCCCTGGGTTGCTCGTATAAACATCTTCTTCTCCACCCAACGCTTTGGGGTTGCCGACAAATCCATAATTGGTATTGCCATCCTCGTCGCCTTTTTGTCCACCTACCAGGTTTGTGGCCGGGGTGATTTCTGGTGCGACATTCGGGCCTTGCTTTGAAAAAACCCAAAAGGTTCCATCATTGCTTTTGCCGAAGAAGGTAGCGGAATGGAAATTGCCGTACGTGACGATCGTTGTGCCGAATATCGCCTCCGTGCGGCTGACCTGTTTGTACTCTTTTCTCAACACCCGGTTTTTATCTGCGTCGTCCATGATTCCTTCATTGTGAAAGTCTTTGCCTTTAGAGCCATTGACAGCCGCCGTGTGGCAATTATAGTTATCCTGCATTTTTTGTCCGATTCGGGCATCACCATATTTTGCTTTATTGGTCGCGGCGTCTCGGGTGGCTCTTGAATACGGGTTATTCTGTTTGATGAACACCATGTCTCCGTCGTTGTACGTCGTTTTACTGTTGAGCTGATGGCCGCTGACATATTTGGACGCGTTTTGCGTACCCCCAAGGAATTTGGCCAGGGTGGCGCCGTTATCGCCTTTTTCAGCCTTTAGATAGATATAACCCCTTTTATCAACCACGGGAATCCATTCAGGGCCATCGCCATTCTTATCTATGTATTTAATAGGGTCGTTG
Organism: uncultured Niastella sp.; assembly: GCA_966211305.1. Lineage (GTDB taxonomy): Bacteria > Bacteroidota > Bacteroidia > Chitinophagales > Chitinophagaceae > Niastella. The sequence goes on along the minus strand of CBIHPC010000486.1, from coordinate 1,601 downwards.
GCCGCATAGCAATAAGGTGTTTGAGAGCTGAATATTTCAGCCTTGCGGTCGTGTACAAAGAAACGGCCGATCTGCTGGTCATAAAACCGAGCGCCGAAGTCGTAGAGTTCAAGGCCCGAGCCATCGCTGAACTCGTTTTCCTCTTTATGCTTACCATTAAATTCGTATTTATTATCTGGATTTCCAAAGTTGAGCGCGTGGGCGCTAATACCTGCCATCGTTAAACCGAAGGGATAATAATGGTTTTCTTCCGTTATAGGGCCTCTTTCGTGGCTGACCTGAAGGTTATCGAAATATACCAGGTTGTTACTTTCATTGGAGACAAAAACATAAGCATATCCATTTTTCGAGGCTTCTTTGGCATTTCCATCTATACGGTAAATGGTTTGGCCGCTGCCCTTTGTGTCTACCTGGATGATCTCGCTGTTGGCTGCTACGAATCGGAACTGCTGATCAAAGAAAAGAATATTCAGATAGGCTTTGGGCATCGTGCCACCGCTTCCTGTTTGTGGGGTGAGTAAATTCGTAAAAGGAACGCTCGTGCTCAAACCGGAAGTGATCGTGCTGCCCGCCCCGTGAAATACAGACGTGTAGGGGCCGGCATTGAGCATGTTTGTAAGTATCGCAAGAATGGAGCTGATGCCGTCGGCATTGCTATTATCAGTGGCATCATTTTGCACGTAGTAATCGACTTTCACATGGAGCTTGTCTTTTGCCATCACACGGAGCAGCTTGCCTGCGCCGATGCTATGGCCGCTTTTACGTAACAACTGCGTCCAATCGCCGTTTGTACTGCTGGAATAAAAAGCGCCCGGTCTTGCCGTTCTTCCCACATACAGGCTGTCGTAATAGACGCTTTCATTGGCAATGGTAGCACCTTCAAGGGAAGCCACCGTGTATTTGGTGGTATCCTTTTGTTCGGTAAGGACCATGCGGACATTTCCCAAATGATCTTTCAGGTGGTAATCATACAGGGACGCACCCGTGATATTTGTCCGGATTTGCCCTTCTTCCATCGGCAAGTGCAGCAGTGTGTCATTTCTAAATTCGTGTCCGTCGATGTACAGGAAGGTGGTAACCGTACTGCCTTCGGTTACAACTTTGGCCAACTTATTACCTGTCGCATCATAGAGAAATTTTACGTTTCCCTTGCCGGTAACAACCACGCTGTCCGGCAGGTTCAGGTAATTATAGCGGATCAGGCTGATGTCTTTGTTGTTATCCAGGGTTTGGTTACCATTTTGATCATAAGCATAATCGGTCGCGCTGCTGGTTTTATTCAGCGATAACGCATTCATATAGCTGCCTGAACTTCTGAAATCACCCAATTTGGTAGCCGTATCATTTTTTTGGTCAATGACATTTAGCAGCCTGTTTGTGTTCGGCACGTAGGTATACTGCAGGCTATCGATCATTTCGCTGCCAGAAGCCTTCCATCCTTTCTGGTTCATGGTAAGGAGGTTGCCATTGGCATCATAGGTGACGGCAGCGCTGTAATCGAGGCCGCTCGACAGATTAAATGTGTTATTGGTGAGCTGGGAAAAAGAGGCGCCGGTAAAACGGTTGACAGCGTCATAGGTAAAATCGTATTTTCTCAGTTG
>CBIHPC010000485.1:0-3975 GCA_966211305.1 uncultured Niastella sp. | reverse complement strand
AAATCAAGCAATTCGTTAGCGCAGTATTTTAACGGCCCAAAATAATGATTAATTCAATACTGCTAAAAAGAGAATGTTTTAGCACGAAATAGATGCTGGGTAATGCGGAGGTAGTAAATCTGTTTCTAACTGGCTGCTTATCATTGTGTTATTCTTTTTTGGGGTAGCCAGGGGGTAGTAAATGGCAGTTTACCCGTTAACATTCAACGGGTTTAAGGGATGCAGCGGGCAGGAGAATTAAAATTCATTAATCCCCCCACAATACCGAAATTCGCGGCGGCAAAACTACTCCACTATTTATCATGAATATTTTACTCTTAGGCTCCGGCGGCCGCGAACATGCACTGGCCTGGAAAATTGCACAAAGTAAACACTGCGACCAGTTATTTATTGCGCCCGGCAACGCCGGTACCTCGCAATATGGCGTCAATGTAGATCTTTCAATCACTGATTTTGAGGCCATCAAACAATTTGTTCTTGAAAAAAGCATTTCGCTGCTGGTGGTTGGGCCCGAAGAACCGCTGGTAAAAGGCGTTACCGATTTCTTTAAGAAAGACGATCAGCTGAAGCAGCAGGTGACTGTTATAGGCCCTTCTCAATATGGCGCCCAGCTCGAAGGCAGCAAGGCCTTTGCAAAAAAATTCATGATGCGCCACGGCATTCCCACCGCGGCATACCGCGAGTTCGATGAGTCGAATTACGAAGAAGGCATTCCGTATTTACAACAGCATGCCCTGCCCATTGTGTTAAAAGCCGATGGACTGGCCGCAGGCAAAGGTGTGCTTATTTGCCAGTCGCACGTAGAAGCTATTGCCGAGTACGAACTCATGCTACAGCACAGCAAGTTTGGCGAAGCCGGTAAAAAAGTTGTGATAGAAGCGTTCCTCGATGGCATTGAACTGAGCGTTTTTGCACTTACCGATGGAAAAGATTATGTGTTGTTGCCTGAGGCTAAAGATTATAAAAGAATTGGAATGGGCGATACCGGTTTGAATACCGGTGGTATGGGCGCTGTAAGCCCGGTTCCTTTTGCAGATGCCGCCTTTATGAAAAAAGTAGAAGAGAAAGTTATAAAACCAACCATTCGCGGCCTTGAGAAGGAAGCCATCGACTATAAAGGTTTTGTGTTCTTTGGGTTGATAAAAGTAGGCGATGAACCATTTGTTATCGAATACAACTGCCGCATGGGCGATCCCGAAACCGAAGTGGTGATGCCAAGGTTAAAGACCGACCTCGTTGAATTGTTCATTGCGGCCGATAAGGGCCAGCTCAACAACATTAAAATTGAACAGGACAGCCGGTATGCCTGCACTGTAATGGCTGTAAGCGGCGGCTATCCGGGTTCTTACGAAAAAGGATTTGTGATCGAAGGGTTGAACAGCCCGTTACCGGCCGATAGCCTGGTATTTCATGCCGGTACCGGGCAAAAGGATGGTAAAGTGGTAACCAGCGGCGGCCGGGTGCTAACAGTTACCTCTTATGGCAGTACCGTAAGTTCGGCTGTGGTTAAATCGAGAGAAGTTCTGCAGAACATCTCATTTGAGGGCATGTATTACCGCCAGGATATCGGGTTCGAATTTGAATAAAACGCGAAACGCTGAACGAAACGACAACGCTTAACCCGAAACGCTGAATGGGAACGCAAAATGTATTTTGCTTTCGGCTTTAAGCGTTTAGCGTTAAGCATTCTGCATTAAGCTGAAAAAAAAATTTTGATGCCAAAACAAGTACACTACAGCGATTATCTGCAATTAGATAAAATACTGAATGCTCAAACGCTCGAAAGCGATCTGCTGCAACAGCACGCCCATGATGAAATGTTGTTCATTGTCATTCATCAGGCATATGAACTTTGGTTCAAACAACTGCTTTTTGAGATCGACTCCATAGCGGGCATAATGCAAAACCCCGTTAACGACAATTCGCCCGAACTGCAAACCGTTGTTCACCGGTTGAACCGCATGGTAACCATTTTGAAAGTACTGGTGCACCAGATTGATATTATGGAAACCATGACGCCGATGGACTTTCTCGATTTCAGGGATATGCTTCGCCCGGCCTCGGGTTTTCAAAGCTGGCAGTTCAAACTGGTAGAAGCCAGGCTGGGACTCAAATACCAGCATCGCCACGGCCAGGAGTATTATATTTCGCAACTACGGCAGGAACAGATAGATGTCATTCGCAAGGTGGAAAGTGAGAAGTCGTTCATTGAGCTGCTCAATGCCTGGCTCGAACGGATGCCGTTTTTTGAAGAAACGGATAACTGGAGAAATTTCAGGGCAACGGCAACAACGCCAGCGCTGGCGGAATGGGATGGGGGACATTCGCCTTTCTGGACCGACTACCGCAACATTTATGCAACCAGCCTGGCCGATGCAGAACAAAACAACCTGCAGTTCTTTGATTCGGTTTTCTCCGACGCTGCCGGTGCTGCCGAACGTCATTTATCGCCCAAAGCTTCGCGTGCGGCCCTGTTCATCATGTTATACCGCGGCTACCCTATTCTGCAATTGCCTTTCCAGTTGCTGAACAGCCTGCTCGAAATTGATGAACAGCTAAGCACCTGGCGTTACCGCCATATGAACATGGTGCATCGCATGATAGGTACCCGCATAGGAACCGGTGGCAGCACCGGCCGCGATTACCTGAAAGGTGCGTTGGACAAACACTATATTTTTGTTGAAATAGCCCGGTTGACCAGTTTTCTCATTGAAAGAAGAAAGTTACCGGTATTGAGCCCTGAGATGGAAGAGAGACTGGGTTTTGTGGCATAAGCCGGTTGCCGGTTACCAGTTTTGCGGTTTCGGGAAACTGGTGACCGGCCACCACAAACAAATTAAACCGCCCTGCCCTCGGTCGCTTGCTGAAACGTTCTTCAAAGAAATATCCACCGTTTTATTCAACTCCTCACCCCGGCACGCAAAACACTTCAGAACGTCCCTCTTATTTGGCTATTTAATGGGTTAAAGACCAGTGTCAACTTTGTTTGATTGTTAAATAGTTAATATATTTTAATTGATACAGGGCCTGTCATTTATACAGTTAAAGAGAAATCGTTTGTTGGGTAGCGTGGACGAAGCAGCTCGAAATGCAGGCGCAACGGGCATTGCAGCGGTTTGTATACAACGCCGCCGGACGGTTAACTATGATAAAGTTCGCGCCGGGCGGGTAATAATACGCGTAAAGCAGGTATGTCAATAATACGGCGGCAGCAGGAAAGAAAGTAAAATCAGGTGGATAACTGCGGTGGTTTTACACGCATGTGCAAACGTTCAACCGGCGCAGGATGCAGGTTCTCAAACAATTTAAACAACAGGCAACAATTAACGTTTCAGTATAACGTTAGGTTAATAACTTTTCCAGCGTTATTGATTGACCAAAAAGCTATTTGATTCGCAGGAAAAGATATAATACAGAATAACAATACACAGCCTTCCGCACGGGTTTGGTAGCGGTAAGCAGCAACAACACAAGCGAATTTTGTACCAGAAAAAAAATACTTGATCCTGTATAGGTTGTGCTTTGTTAATTCGAATTATTTGCTTCAATTTTGCATGCATTACATTCAATCCAAAATCTGACCTTCTAAATGGGCTTATTCAACTTTTTCACCCAGGAGATTGCCATCGATCTGGGCACTGCCAATACCCTAATCATACATAATGACGAAGTAGTGGTGAATGAACCGAGTATCGTTGCGCTGGACCGGAACAACCCCAAAACGGTACTGGCGGTAGGGAAACGGGCGTTGATGATGCATGAAAAGACCCATGAAAGCATCCGCACTGTTCGTCCGTTGAAAGACGGAGTAATTGCCGACTTCAACGCGGCTGAGCTGATGATCCGGGAAATGATCAAAATGATCTACCCCAAAAAGCCGTTGTTCCCCCCAAGCTGGCGAATGATGATCTGTATTCCTTCAAGTATTACGGAAGTAGAAAAAAGAGCGGTGCGCGACAGTGCCGAGCAGGCAGG
>CBIHPC010000484.1:0-3979 GCA_966211305.1 uncultured Niastella sp. | reverse complement strand
GTTCCTGCAATGGCTAAAATAAAAGCCAGTGCGGCAATTGATAATTTTACTTTTTTCATAATTCAGTTTTTTTGATTAAACCAAATAAAAGTTTGTTTGCCTACTCTGTTCAAGGTTTTCGGCTTCCCCTTGTTTACGCGTAAATATTTTTTAAGGTGTACTCTTTTAATAAAACACCTGTTCCGGCAATAACTATAAAGAACGAATTGAATACTATGTGCTCATTCCACGATAAATATTGCAATACTCCGCCACAGGAACAGGGGATATAATAGCTGAAGTTCAACATGATTATCAGGTAGGCGGTGAACAGGCTCATTAAAAAGAACGATGCATACAACCCCAACAGCCGTGTTTTGCTGAAGACCAATAAAAGTGATATTGCTATTTCAACCGCAGGGATGCTCCACGCAATTGAAGTAGCGTAGGATGTGATAAAAGGCGACTTGCTTAATTGAGCGGTAAAATTATTATAGTTCGATAGCTTGCTTAATGCTGTATAAATAAAAAGGATGATCAACAGTGAGCTGATAATTTCTATAATGATACTTTTTCTTAACCACGTTAATGATAACAGATGCTGTAGAACAGGCTTTTGTGCAAGCTGCCTGCTGCCTGACAGTTCTTTTTTCATAAAATAAGGTTTATGTACAGGGCCAAACGGCCATGCATCATCATTGATACAATAAATTTGTTAGTGTACAGCCCTTTCCGGGAAGAAGATTTTTATCAGTGTGCGAGGTTGATAACAGTGCAGGAAATGTAAGAAGAATATAATCTGGCATTGAAGCCAGCAGCAAGTTACTTATTGGGAATTGGCGAATCCGGTTAAACACATGGCGAATCCGGTTTTTTTTATTTATAACATAAAGGTGAAAGAACGATTCGGTGTATTTTTTTTTCGCCATTCCAACGGGGCCATACCCGTAATTTTCTTAAACTGTTTTGCCAGGTTACTAACGTCATAGCCCAGCTTGAATGCTATCGCTTTTACCGGATCATCGGTTGTCTCCAGCAGCTCTTTTGCTTTTTCGATCCGCACCTGGGTAAGGTATTCATAAATGGTTTTATTGTTCACCAGTTTAAACCCCTTGCGCAGTTTGCTTTCATTGGTGTTTACCCTGCTGGCGAGTTGTGCATGCGTATTATTGTTCCGGTATTCCTTCTCCAAAATGGATTTTACCTGTTCAATTTTTCGCAGGTCTTCATTTGATAGCTTCATAGTTAGTATTTTAAGGTAAAATAAAATCAGGTGTACTACTTAACTGGCGCTTTTATCATCCTGAAATGTATGTGATTTTAATAGGGGAGGTGTTGTGTTATATAACAGCAAAAGTAGAATGTTTTGTCAGTACAATTTATATTTTAAAATTGCACATATAAATCGCAATTGATCGTGGCTGTTATATAATGGGTATACCTGCGCGGGCACTTCAATGTTTACAAGTGCTAATAGTTGTTAGTCCTTCACGCATCGGATGGCCATGCCATAACCGGCTTCGTATGTATTGCGTTGTACATCGGCCATACCGGTAAACAGGCGGGGGCTATGGTCGTAGAGCTCAAAGCTGTGGTTTGCTCCCCACCAATAGCCATTGAAACCCAGGGTATGAAAGGTAGCGCCGGTATAGAAACGGTAGCCGCCCAGCCCATTGGTTTTTAATTTACCGGCATTGGCCGGGGTTTTTTCCAGTTCAGCTATCAGGGCTGTTATCTCTTCATTGGTGGGTATATGCCAGCCTTCAGGTGCTATATTGCGCGGGTCGTTTATGGCATACCAGTTATATAGTTTACCATAAGAGGTATCAAAGGAGGGATCGTTATTGTAAAAGCAGTAAGCGCCTGTGGTGGTGTTGCTCCAGGCGTTTGAGTCAGCTATCAGTTGAACCGGATCGCCATTGCGATAACGGGTTACGCGCAGGTTGGCTGCCATCCATACTTTGTTGCCGATAGTGCAGGTGGGATATACATGGCCATCGATATCCGTTATGAAGGTATCGGCCGTGCCGGTAGTACAGCGGGTAAAGAACAGGAAATAAACTGTCAGTATCGTATACAGGAACGGTGTAAATGGTGTTTTCATTTCAGGTAAAACGTTTGAATACTTTCGTTCGCCCAATGATAAATACGGGTACGATCTTCCAGTTCCATCAGGGCGAATCCATTTGGTTTAAGTATCAGTGATTGTATCCGGGGTGTCACTACATCAATTTGTGCGGGCGGCGCTACGGCAATACCCATCGACAGATTGTGTTCAGCTTCATTAAAAACATTGTTGCTGTCGATGACAATCGTATGGTTGAACGACTGGTTGGCTTTTCCGGTACAAATAGCCAACCGTAACTGCGTTCCTTTTTTTAACCACAGGGCATAATCGGCCAGTTGATCGTCATTGATATCGGTGCGGGCCCAGCAGGGGGTGTAACTGGTGTCATAGAACGACCACCAGGTTTTACTGTAATCGCTTTTTTCAACAACACGCCATTGTGGATACACATGGTGCAGGTAATTTGTCACTGACTGTGGCAAAGCGGCGGGGTAGTGAGTAACAGCCGCAGCAGGGGCCGCCGACGGTGGCTTCGTGTTACGTCGATCGCAAGCCATCAGCAGCAGGATGCTGATCACAAAGATCCATTGTGCCATAATGTATGATTATAATGAAACCACACAGGTGCAATAGCATGTCAGGTGTGTTCCCAAAAAATGTTGTCGTGGGAATACACAAAGAAGTATGTACCTGTGTGGTTTGAATTAATGAATTACCATCTGCCATTGGCCGCGGTATACACCTGGCCGTTCACGGCGGTTCTGCAGTTGGAGGTCCGTACGTGTTGCACGTTAGGATTACCGTTGGAAACCGTTCCTGCATTTACCCTGGTATTCGATGCATCTTCCAGGAAGATACCGTGGCTGGTAGAGTTGGCGATATCTACCGTGTTTACCGTGGTGCCGTTACTACCCGAAACACTGAAGAATCCACGGCCGCTGTTACGCGAATAAACTTTGGCACAGGTTACATTGGGGCCATTGTTATTGGCAACGCGGAAGGTGGCGTAACCGCCGCCATTGTTATTATAACTTCCTGTTACGGTGCCAACCGATCCGTTCCTGCTTTGGTTCAACAGTACGGCGCATCCGCCTGTATTATTACAGGTTACGCTGCCGATATTGAAACCGTCTAACCCATAGGTTTCAATGGCATGGGTACCCGAGCCGGTGATATTGATGTTGCCGTTGATGGTAAGGTTACGGGTAGCTGCGGTACTGTGGTCAACGCGAATGCCCAAACCGGCGTTAAGCGACATGGTTATATTGCTAAGGATCATATTGCTACAACCCTTGAACCAGATGCCGTAACGCGGGTTACCGGTTACGCGCAGGTTCCTTACTTCGATCTGTGTTTTTCTGTCGCCCTGTACCGGAACGATCAGCAGGTCATTGCTGTTGCAGTTGAAGGTAGTGCCTACAAAATCAAGGATGGTGTAGCTGGGGATGTTCACCGCTTTGATAGCGCCGCCCGAATTACCCGAGCTGCCTGAATTTTTGATGGTGATCGTTTCTTTGGAAGTGCGGCCGGCGGTGAGGTTGTTACAGGCTGCCTGAATGGCTGCAATGTAATCGGGGCCGGTATACTTTGTAACCCCGTTGATCCTGGCCGTCCAGGTACCGTTGGTCACAAATACTTCCCCTGAAGCTTCTGTAGCGGCTGTTCTTTCAGTTCCCTGGTCTTGTTCTGGTGTTTGTTCAACCTGTTTTTTGCAACCGGCAGTGGTAAAAGCGGCTGCGGCCGCAATGCATACAAGCAATGCAAGCGTTAGTGTGTTTTTTTTCATAAAAAAGCAAGCGTTTAGTTAATGGTGCCTACTCTTAAAGATTTTCGGCTTCGTCTGTGGATACTATTTGCAAATATTTTCCAGTAAACTAAATGTAAGTTATTGGGAAGGTACAAAGCAACCTGCTCTATCCTGTTGGCATTGCC
>CBIHPC010000483.1:0-3984 GCA_966211305.1 uncultured Niastella sp. | reverse complement strand
TCGCCGGCGATCAGGGTGTCTTCAATATGTTTATCGAAGCTGTCTTTTTCAAAATCGGTTACACCGGCAATACCGCCCTGGGCGTATTTGGTATTGGTTTCATCGGCCTGTGTTTTGGTAATTACCAGTACTTTTTTATCAGGGTAACGTTGAGCTGCCTTGAGCGCAAATGTCAATCCGGCTATACCGGAGCCGATAACAAGAAAATCAGTTTGCATAATATATTGGTTCCAAAATCTAAACCTGGTTAAAAATGCTTATTCATCCAATGTTATGCCTCAGGCTCAATATTCGATGGTATATGCAAATTTTTCGGGGGTCTCCAGTAACTCAAGCAGGTTGTACCTCATGGTCACTGTTTTTTTGTCGTCAGATAATTTGATGAGGGGGTTATCGGCTTTTTTTGCAGCGCGTGGTAATTTGATGGTAGTGGTGTACAATATTTCCATGCCTGAGCTGGCAAGCTGTTTCATTTGCGCCATCTCGGGGCGGTCGATGAACTCTTTGTACTTTTCGGCGTTCACCTTTTTTTCAATGAGGCCATTTTTGATCGTTACATTATAAATAGCGGCAAAATCACCCATATCGGGTCCTTTGGGTGCAGCCGGTTCCTGCTCGCCTTCTTTTTTGCCGAATACATTTTTCAATGCGGAAGTCATACCGGTTCCACCCGCTTTGCCGCTCATTAATTGTTGCAGGCTGTTCAGGTTTTTATACGGGAAGCTCAGGTCGAGTTTGAATACCTTTTCCCTGATATTCATTTGCATTTTCATTTTCCCGTCTTTCATCAGTTCTTTTTGTTCAGCGGTAGCATCTTTGGCCGAATCGATCAAAGAATTGAAAAGTATGGTGGTATCAAGCGCTCTATCCAGTCCTTCCTTTTTTAATTCTTCCTCGCCGGCATACGTTTGCATCATTTCTATCAGCTGGCTCATATCCATTTTGGTGACATAGGAACCGCTGCCATCGGCATTGATCTCTATTTCTTCATTTACTTCATAGCAGCTTACAAAAAAAACGGCGAGTGCTACGGTAAGAACATATTTGAAATACTTCTTCATTACAGGTGATTATTTACGGCAAGTTAATCGTTTTCAGCCACTCCCGCCTGATACCAAACGGTAAAAGTTTGGGAGGCGTTGGGGGCAAGCATTACCAGGCCAATTCCATTGTTGAAACAGTCGGGTGCGGCGCTGAGGTTTTCGATGGCGATGCTTTTGCGGTGCAGCGGCGTATAAAGCTGCAGGTAGGGGTAACGGGGACTGTTGTAGATCGAAAGATATACGCCATTAGCGGGGTTTAGCATAAGTACAGCGGGATTTTGCTCTACCGGTTGTATCACAAAACAATTATCGAGTTCCCGGTTGCCGATGCGCCCGGGCCGGGAGAAAGAATCGTCGGGCACCAACTCACCGGTAGGAATGAGGCTTTTATCGAATTCAACCATGGTGTTGGTAGCAATCTGGATCTCATAGTCGTCAATAATGCCGCCCAATTGAAAATAGGGATGCCAGCCGTCGGCCAAAGGAATTTCTTCTTTATCGAGGTTGAGGATAATTGTTTCTACCTGCAAAAGGCTTTGCTGCATCAGGGTGTAGCGAACTTCGCAAACATAATCGTAGGGATAACCAGGATCTTCCCGTTTGAAATGGTACCTGAGCGTAACGCTGGCCTGCCGGTCGTCGGTAAATTCATCAACGATCCTGAAAGGTTTGTTGTACAACAATCCGTGAATGGCATTGCCGTCTTTGTATTTTTTGCTGAATTCAAATGCTGAGTCGTCAATTTTGTATTTACCGTTGCGCAGCCGGCAAACGAAAGGCGATAACTTACTGCTTTTGTAGGATAATGCCAGTTCCTTATCGAGCTGTTCTTTATTGGAATAATTGTCTATGATGTTCAGGTGTTCCCCGTTCACCGGGATCTCAAAACCATGTAACAGGGCGCCGTATTCAGGAAGAATGGTAATGATTGTATTTGTTGCATTATCTTGCAGCTTTACCAACGACAACCCATTTTGGTTGGTGCGGGAAACATTAAAACTCATATTCTCAAATTAGGAATTACGGAAAATTTTTTAAAATTAATTCAATCTAACGATAGCAATGATCAAAAAATTACAGCAGGTTTTCAGGGAAAAGTATAACAAAGAAGCCACTATCATCGGAGCGCCGGGAAGGGTTAATCTTATTGGTGAACATACCGACTACAATTTCGGTTTTGTTTTACCCGGTGCTGTGGACAAAAAGATCTATGTTGCCATTGCCCCCAATGGAACAGATACCGTAAATGTATTTGCCAACCAGTTCAATGAATCATATTCATTTTCTTTAAATGTATCGGAGCCGCATAAAGGCTGGATGAACTACCTGCTGGGAGTAACGTACCATATTCAGCAAAGAGGTAAACAGATCGGCGGGGTTGACCTGCTTATCGATGGCGATATTCCCGTTGGCGCCGGTATGAGCTCTTCGGCCGCTCTATGTTCAGCTTATGGATTTGCGTTGAATGAACTGTTTCAGTTGGGACTGAGCCGGATGGACCTCGCGTTCATTGGACAAAAAACCGAACATACGTTTGTTGGTTTGCAGTGCGGTATCATGGACCAGTTTGCCAGTCTTCATGGAAAGAAGGGGCATGTGATGAAGCTCGATTGCCGCAGCCTCGAATACGAATATATTCCGTTCGATTTTCCCGGTTATAAGATCGTGCTGGTGAACAGCATGGTTAGCCACTCCCTGGCCAGCAGCGAATACAATGTGCGCCGCCAGCAATGCGAGGAAGGTACTGCCATTCTGAAAAAGCATTACCCCAACATTAATTCGTTGCGCGATGTGGAGGCTGCTCAATTGCTGCAACACAGGGACGAGTTACCGCCCATTGTGTTCGATCGTTGCTCATATGTTGTATATGAGAAAGAAAGATTACTGGCCGGTTGCGAGGCGCTTAAAAAGAATGACCTTGCTACTTTTGGAAAATTGATGATAGCAACCCATGAAGGGTTGAGTAAAAAATATTCAGTGAGCTGTACCGAGCTTGATTTTCTGGCAGAATGTGCCCAGCACATTACCGGTGTGGCCGGTAGCCGTATGATGGGTGGCGGTTTTGGCGGCTGTACCATCAATATTGTTCAGGCAGATGCGGTTGAAAACTTTACGCAAAAGATACAGTCTGCATTCAACGGCCTGTTCAAACAAACGCCTGAGGTATATGTGACGCAGATAGAAGATGGAGCGAAAGTAATTAGCTAATTTGATAATGTGCTAATTAGCTAATGTGATAATGAAAACAAATGCAAATGCTGACCCTGCAGGCTGCCTTACTGAGCCGAAGCTTCACGAAAGCGCTGCAGGTTAAAATAAGAAAACGCTTAACGCTTATGCCTTTCGGCATTTTGCGTTAAGCGTTTCGCGTTAGGCGTTTTTGCGTTTAAATATACACCGGGAACAGCCGCCTTTTTGGTACGGGCCGGTTTTGTGTTTTTCCTGGCGATACCCCTATTTGTATTTCGGTCATATTCTTTTCCGGATGCGAGAAGTCGATATTTAAAAATACCTCTCTGCACTCATTGGTAACCGGTATGTTGTGTTCGGCCAGGCGTTCCATGATCTGCGCATGACTGCCGGGCAAATGTTCCCACAACCCTTCGTGTGGGAACGTAATAGCTTTAAAAAAGTCAAGCTCCCTCACTTTGAATTTTGTTGATTGAAACGCCTTCCTGATGGGGATGGCGATCTCCAGGGTGAATACCGTATCAGGGTTTCCATCCATTCCATAATAGATCCAATGCAGCGGTCCATTGATAAAACTTTTTCGTCCGGCTACTGCGTATAATTCAGCCATAACCGGACCAAACTGCTGTAATTGCGACATGGTGGTTTGATGTATACTGCTTAAAACCGTTAGCGGCGGATATGTTTTGATATGCATATGGAAGTCTTTTGGTTGTGACGTTTGATCCTGGTGAGATCAGACAAAATATGA
>CBIHPC010000482.1:0-4040 GCA_966211305.1 uncultured Niastella sp. | reverse complement strand
TCGCATGAGCATTGGTTTATTAAAATCTATCAGACTGTTTTGTATTTCATCATCGGATTATCAAACCAGTCTTCCTGTATTTTGTATTTTCATTATCAAATCATCCAATTATCAAATTAACCTCCTTCATTTGTTGTATAGCCTTATCGAATTATCCAATTATCGAATCAGCATTCTGTGTTTAATTATCAAATCCTCGAATTATCAAATTATCAAATTGAATTCCATTGTATCAGCCAGCATCTTGAACGCCGCTTTTTCTTCTACAGTTGCATTTCCCAACATTGCCGGACAAACGGAAATGCCTGTTGAAGGGTCATACTTCAACACGGCAATACCGGCGCCGAAATAAAATTGCCAGCAGATCGTATTGTCCTGCTTTTCTTTATTACAAAACGAAATGCCTATCTCATGCCTAAGCCAGTCTGCTGTGCTATAGAAAGTAGATGATTCGCATTGCGGAGCCAATACAACCTCTGGATATCCATTTTTGGTTTGTAATATCATAAAGAAATTTTTAACAGCTATTGAAGGGTAAATTTCGCAGGATATCTGAGAGGAAGGATGAACGTTACAGTAAGATATGTTAATTCCACATCACAAACCATGACGATGGTCATAGTTTTTACTTACCGCTAATTACTTGATTCAGGTTTAGTTTTATATACATGGTAGATCCGGAACATCAAAAGCAACTCCTGATTCGATGCATAAATAAATGCTGCACTTTCACTCAGCAGGTAAACACGGTTTAGCTGCAAAGACCGGCAAACCTGGCTGAAATCCCTTGAAATCTGCGCCACCAAAAGGTTTCATCAATTGACATTGATCAAAATTATTTCACAAACTGTCACCCCGCTGGTACAATTTTATTTGTAGTTCGTATATTAGTATCAGTTCGGTCGGGTGATGGGTTATATGTTTCACCCGATGTAAATTGGTATTTCAAGTATATGTTTGGCTTCCGGTTTTAGCATAGCCGGGAATGTATTTTGGCATCAAAGGCACAAAGAACATTCTTATCCTCTGTAGTTTTTTGTGCGGCGATAGATCCGGCAGTTGCTGTCCGGATCTATTTTTTTATAAAAATACTTCTTCAGTTGCCCGCCACTGTTTTATTCACCTGCACATCGATGTCGGGCTATCAATATCTATCTGCGCCGCCTGCCTGTAAATTAATAACGATCTGGTATTTGTTTGAACGGGTTCTGAAATTGTTAGCGCGGCAGCTGCGCCGACAAATAATGAGCGAAATCTGTTAGCGCGGTATTCGCGCCGACAAATAATGGGTAAAATCTGTTAGCGCGATGCCAAAATCTGTCAGCGCCGTGTTCGCGCTGACAGAAAATGAGCGAAGTCTGTCAGCGCGGTAGCTGCGCAAACAGATATTGGGTGAAATCTGTTTCCACCGTATCGCTGCAAACAGAAAATGCACCGCCGCAACAGATAATGCACTGGTGCAAACAGATATTATACCGCTGCAACAGAAAACCCTGGCAAAAAAACGGTACTAAAACGATGATAAACCGCAAACTGAACAACTAAATAACTGAACAACTGAATTTTCCCCTCCCAAAAACTGAACCCTGAGAACTATGAACTGAGAACTAAAAAGGGAAAATTTTCTCAAAAAGGGAATAAACACCGGTCAGAACAACTTCTATTTAGCTGTACATCAATTAGTTAAACAATTGGCAAGGGTATTGCCTTAGTGTACCTGCGAAAAACCCTTATTTTATCGGCTGTATCCTATTATGAAAACCGTAATCCCAGTACCCAACCCGTTATGAAAACAGTTCTTTGCACAAAACCCCGCAGGGCATTGTATGCCCTGTTTGCAACATTATTACTTACCCAGGCCGCATCGGCCCAATGGTCGAACCTCAACAGCGGCACAGGCGAAAACCTTGGCGGCGTTCATTTTGAAGACGCCAATACCGGCTGGATCGCAGGCGGCGATGGCAGAATTAGAAAAACCACCAATGGCGGCGCCAGCTTCACCACCCAGGGTGCCGGCTTAACCAACCAGCAGTTAAACAGCGTATTCTTTGTAAATACAAATGATGGCTACATAGTTGGCGACAATGGTGTTATTCTCAGAACTACCAATGGAACCAACTGGAGCGTTCAAACCGTTGGCGGCAACGACTATCAAAGTTGCTTCTTTGTTGATGCCACTACCGGCTGGGCCGTTGGCCAGAACGGTACTATTCGCAAAACCACCAATGGCACTGCCTGGAATGCGCAAACCAGCGGCACCACTGAACGCCTGTACGATGTGAAATTTATTTCTACCCTTACCGGCTGGGCAGTAGGCGCCAATGGCGTCATTCGCAAAACCACCGATGGCGGCACCAACTGGAATGGGCAAACCAGCGGCACCGGTCAGGACCTCAATGGTTGTTTTTTCCTGAACGCCAATACCGGCTGGGCCGTGGGCGACAATGGCGTTATTCTGAAAACTACCAATGGCGGCAGTAACTGGACGGCCCAAACAACCAACACGAATACCGACTTCAACAGCGTTTTTTTCACCAACACCAATACCGGTTATGCAGCCGGCCAGGGCGGTGAAATATACACCACCATCAACGGCGGCGCTACCTGGGGTTTACAAACAACCCCTACCAACGAAACATTATATGGCATCTTCTTCGCAAACTTCAATACCGGTTATGCGGTAGGAAACAATGGCGAACTTATTAAAACAACCAATTCAGGCAGCTACCTGTGGTCGGAACAGAACAGCGGCACTGCCCAGGACATGAATGATATTTTCTTTGCCAGTACCTCTATTGGTTGGATTGCAGGTGATAATGGTATCATTCGAAAAACCACCAATGGTGGCAATACATGGAACGGCTTAACCAGCGGTACCACCCAGGACCTGCGCAGTATTCATTTTGCCGATGCCAATACCGGCTGGGTGGCAGGCAACAACGGCGTTATTCGAACATCAACCGATGGCGGCGCCACCTGGGCGGCCCAAACCAGCGGCACAACACGCACCCTTCGCAGTATATACTTCAATGACAATAATACCGGCTGGGCAGTAGGATCAAACGGTACTGTATTAAGCACCACCAACGGCGGCGGCACCTGGACGGAGCAAACCAGCGGCACCGGAAATGACCTCGAAGATGTTCAGTTTATCAATGCTACCACGGGCTGGGTCGTTGGTGAGAACGGAGCCATTCGAAAAAGCACCGATGGCGGTATAACCTGGACCGCCCAGACCAGCGGCACCGGCGAGGACCTGTATGGCGTTTATTTCTTAGATGCCAATACCGGTTGGGCAGTTGGTAATAACGGCGTTATTCGTAAAACCACCAACGGCGGCACTACCTGGACGGGCCAAACAAGCGGTACCGGCCAGCGCCTGAACGAAGTGGTATTCACCTCGGCCGTCAACGGCTGGGCCGTAGGAGATAATGGCACCATATTATATACTGCAGACGGCGGCGTCAACTGGACAGAACAAACCAGCAACAATAACGACGATATCAACAGCGTATACTTCGTGAATAACATGTATGGCTGGTCTGTTGGAAACGACGGTACATTACAAACATATATTTCGGTTACCCTTCCGGCCGGTTTTACTTCATTTGAAGCAAACAGCACCGATTGCAGCATTGCTCGTTTGCAATGGCAAACCGCCGGTGATGCCGGCAACCACACATTCGAAATTTTGTGGTCAACCGATGGCCGCCGCTGGAAAACAGTCGGCACAGTGAACGCAACAGCTGCTACAGCTTATTCGTATACATATAATGGTTTAGTGAAAGGCGCCAATTATTTCAGGCTGAAAGAAGTGGCACCGGATGGTCAGGCAGCTTATTCAAAACTTGTTTCCATTGCAAAAACGTGCGGGGTGACCAAAGCGATCTCTGTATATCCCAACCCTACCCGTTCAACCGTAACGGTTCAGTTGTTCAATACAACATTGCTGGGAACACAGGCCCGCCTCGTTAATATGCAGGGCCATGTGCTGCGCCAGTTCACCATCAACAATGTAAAAGAAACCATCAATATGACCG
>CBIHPC010000481.1:0-4083 GCA_966211305.1 uncultured Niastella sp. | reverse complement strand
CGCATAAAACGCAAAAGGCACAAAGAATGATCTTCGTGCCTTTCATCTTATAGAAATTACAACAATCAAATTTTAATGAACCTGTTACATGGCGCCCTTACCTGGTGCCCGGTAACCGGTAACTGGTACCTAATAATAACCAAATCCCTGCCGCATCGATTTATACAATGCTGCGGGTTTCATGGCCGGAACAATGATACGGCGAATGGTGAACAGGGGGTCCTTCTCATCGCGTGGCGCATACAGTTGGAACGCTGCGATCATCCCTCTCTTTTTCAACTCGGGGATCGCCTGCGGGTTCCATAAACCAAATGGATAAGCAAAGTATTTTACAGGCTTACCGGTAATCGCTTCCAGTTGCTTTGTGGGTTTTTCAATTTGAGTAGCCCAGTCATTGCCCTGGTACTTCTTAACATTGTGGTGGTCCCAGGTATGTGAAGCAATGGTATGCCCTTTATCGCTAAGATCTTTGATCTGTTCTTTGGTCATGTACCTTGGACGGCCAATTGAAACCGTCATAACGAAGAACACACCTTTGAAGTCATACTTATCCATGATGGGTTTGGCCACGGTATACTGGTCGAGGTCGGTATCGTCGAAAGTAAGCATCACCGGTTTTGACGGTAAAGGCGTTCCTTCGTTCAGATAAGCATATAACTGATCGGGTAAAATAGTATGATAACCGCTATCGGCAAGCATTTTCATTTGCTCTGCAAAAGAAGCAGGTGGAACAATATAGGCCTGGGCAGTTTTTGAATCGGTAGGTTTCCAGTCGCGGATCTGGTGATAACAAAGTATCGGCACTTCCGGCCGGCCCAATATAGTTTTAGGGTCAGCTACTTTTATGCCATCGACATTGGGCATATTGGCCGGTGCAGAACTCGCGGATCTGTCGCCTTCTGTCTTGTCACCGGAAGTAGGATCGCTTTTTACTTCAGCCGCTTTTGCTGAAGAATCCATACGGCAATTGGCAGCCATAAAACAGAAAAAAGCAATAACGAGAATAGCTATTAATTCAGGCTTCGAGCGGAATGTGTGTGTTTTCATAGAACGCCGCAAACTTACGTAAAATAGGCAATGCATAAACGGACAAAACCGCTGTTTTGTTGTAAAATGTACGACCCGCAAGCCTTTTTTTTTGCACATACTGTACAAAGCGTATTGCCCTTCAGTATTTACCATAGATCACTACATATTTCCCCTAAAGCAAATTTCAGAAAATACTATTATCGTATCCATGATGCGTGTCATTAACATAAGTTAATTTGCAACAAGGTGGATCGTGAATCGTGAATGGCCTCGCGAAACGTAAAACGTGAAATGACTCACGAGCTTCGTAAATACTTAACTAACTTTCGGCGCCAAAAATCGATTGCCTTTGCCGAAGAAAGCCGCGCCGGGGTTTGCCGATTGCCGTTTAACGTTTAAGACCTGTTAAATTCATGAATCAGATAAAAGATTACTATAAAATACTGGAACTTCCGACCACCGCTTCCCACCAGGAGATCAAACGGTCTTTCCGGCGGCTGGCACAACAATACCACCCCGACAAGAACAGCGGCAGTCACCTGGCGGCGGCCCATTTCCGCGAAATTCATGAAGCCTACCAGGTACTGAGCGATCCAAAAAAACGCGAGGCCTACCATTACCAGCGCTGGTATGTGCGCAGCACCGGTAAACCATTTGCCAGCGCCCCGCTTACGCCGGCTCACATTTTACAGGAATGCCGTATTCTCGAAAAATACGTTGCCTCCATGAATATCTTTCACATTCGCTTCGATGCCGTAAGCCTGCACATCCGCGAACTGTTAACCCCAAACGCCATCGGCATTTTGCACGAACGGAACGATACCGCCATTAACCGCAGTATCATTGAAAGCGTGCTGACCTCGGCCCACCCCCTGCCAAAAAAATACTTTATTCCCGTAGCGGAGCTGCTATTACAACTGGCCGCCGGTGACACCACCGCCCAATCTGCCATTGAGCAGGAACTTGCAGTGAAAAAACAACTACATGTGTGGGACAAATACAAATGGGTAGTGGTGGTGATAATTACCGCAACCATTTGCTGGCTGATGTACCGGTATGGGAAGTAATGTTATCTTTATTCAAACTTTTGCTCCATGAGCATACCTGCGGCTTTTCTTAACCGCATAGCAGTAGTTAAAATAGCGCCTGAAATTCAACAGTACATTTATCGATTAACATATGGCACGCACACCTTCTGTAATGACACCACTGGGAAAAAAAGCACCCGACTTTACTTTGTACGATACGGTAAGCGGCAATAACCTTTCGCTGCAAAACCTGAAAGGAACAACAGGTACCGTTATCATGTTTATCTGCAATCATTGTCCGTTCGTAAAACATGTGAATACACAACTTGTACAACTGGGCAATGATTATAAAAGCAAGGGCGTGGGTTTTATTGCCATCAGTTCCAATGACGTGGCCGGTTACCCGCAGGACGGGCCCGAACAAATGAAACTGGTTGCAGAAGAATTGAAGTATCCCTTCCCCTATTTATACGATGCTACACAGGAGGCGGCCAAAGCATACCAGGCCGCCTGTACGCCCGACTTTTTTATTTTCGACGGGAACCTTTCGCTGGTTTATCGCGGACAACTCGATGATTCCCGCCCCGGCAATGAAAAACCGGTTACGGGCGCCGATATCCGAAATGCGCTCGACCACCTGGTGGCAGGCAAGCCGGTGCCGGAAGATCAAAAGCCGAGCATCGGTTGTAATATCAAATGGAAAGAAAGTTGAGGAAAGTTGAAAGGTTAACATGTTGACAAAGCCCGCGGTCCTCTTCAAATATTTTTAAATGCGTGGTATCAACATAGGCACCTGTTGCTTGTATAAAACATATTGTTCGCCAAACTGCGCAACAAGTTTCTTTTCTTCCAACCTGGCCCCCAATACCGTGTACAGGGTGATCACACAGCAGGCCAGTAAATTGTTCAGATAGGGAAAAACGAAGAACAGCGCCCAGATGAATAAGAGCGTGCCAAAATACAGCGGATGGCGAACATAGCGGTGCAATCCGCCCTGCTCCAGCACAACCGGCGCCTGTTGTTTATAAAAAACGCTGATGCCGCTGAGTGAGAAAAAGTATTTTTTGATCACTACCGCCATGATCGCCAACCCCGCCAGCACCGGCAGGCATAACAATAAATTTACCCAAACTGGCGCAACGTATAGCAAACGGCTTTCCATGGTTATTTGAAATACCAGTATGGCACTAAGGGTAAGCGCAGCAAATACAGAATAGGCAAAATGATAATATTTATAACCTGCGCCCAGCCGGCGTTGCATCATGCGCTTCCAACAACTGGCGGCCAGCAGGCTATGCAAGAGGCCGAAAAGCAGCCATAGCACCATAAGGATCATATGGTTTATAATGAACATACCCGATAACTGTAAGTTACGTGCCGGCAGGCAATTGGCAAGGCTAAAACTGAAAGCAGAAGGTTGAAGGCCCTTTACTGAAATTCAATATGTATTTGCACAATAAACCGTAAACCATAAACAGCTACATTTGCGCCATGCATTATGTATCCGTAGAAGCGCTCACGAAGTCGTTTGGCGTAAAACCATTGTTTGAGAATATTTCCTTTCATGTTGAAGAAGGTGACAAAATTGCGCTGGTAGCCCGTAATGGCAGTGGCAAAAGTACCCTGTTACGAATACTTGCCGGAAAGGAAACGCCCGATAGCGGCACTTCATGGATCAATAAAGAAGTGACGGTAGCCCTGTTTGAGCAGGACCCCCTATTCGACGAAAGAGGTTCCATTGCCGATAATATCTTCTATCATAACCACCCGGTAATGAATGCCATCCGGGAGTTTGAGGCCATCAGTGAAGAAGGTAATGCCGAAAAACTGGGCGCAGCCATTGTAAAAATGGATGAGCTGGGCGCCTGGGATTTTGACGCTAAAGTAAAACAGATCCTGGGCAAGCTGAACATTCATCACCTGAACCAGGCGGTAAATACCCTTTCCGGCGGTCAGCGTAAACGGGTGGCCCTGGCCAAAACGCTTATCGATATCGGGTTCGAGCACAAACATGTATTACTGATCA
>CBIHPC010000480.1:0-4102 GCA_966211305.1 uncultured Niastella sp. | reverse complement strand
ACTGGCAAACTACCGGCCGCGACGCCAACTCAATATCTATTGACCCCGTTTACCACGACATAGCCAACGGCGATCTTACCCCAACCAAGATCCCGTTCGAAGATAAAGGTACCAGCGTAGGTTTAGCCGATGATATCAACGGCGTTACCAGAAGCACAACAACACCTGATATCGGGGCCATAGAATTTTCTATCTGCCGTGCGCTTTCAAACCCCATGCTGTCGGTTAGTGAAGAAAGCGTGAACACGATAAAATTTGACTGGACAGCAGTTCCCGGTACTACCGGTTACCGCGTTTCGGTCGATGAAGGCGCCACCTGGACCATGCCTTCTTCAGGAGCTTTTGGCACAACCCATTTGGTTACCGGTCTGAAACCGACAGACAGCGTGGTGCTGAGAGTGAAAGCGCTGGGCACCCGTATAGACTGCCCTGAGTATTTGTCACTGGCGGTGCTGGGCAAGGCGCAAACAAACCTGGTATTTATTCCCAATACTTTTTCGCCCAACGGAAATAATATAGACGATCATTTTAAGATTTACAGCAACGTAATGAAGACGATGCGTTTGATGGTCTTTAACCAATGGGGATTAAAGGTTTTTGAAACCAATGATCCGCAGGGAGCATGGGATGGCACTTACAAAGGCAAGCCACAGCCTGTTGGTGTATACGTGTATGTGGTAACGGGAGCATTGTCGAATGGCGCCAAAATAAACCAGAAAGGAACGTTCAATTTAATCCGGTAATCAATAACCCCAAAAAAACTGTTTGTAATGCGATATCTTATAAAAACCGGCTTGTCGCTGTTGATGTTAGTGTCAGCGTTTACAGGTCATTCTCAAACAGACCCGCACTTCTCGCAATACTATGCTTATCCCATATGGCTGAACCCGGCCTTAACGGGCGCCATTGACGGAAATTACCGGGTAACAGCTATGTATCGCAGCCAATGGGGCGGTATCAGCAATGCTTTTGCCACGCCCGGAATATCAGCCGATATCGTAACGAATAAGAACATAAGCCTGGGGTTGAATGTGATGAACCAGCGAGCCGGTAATATCGGTTACAGTTATATGACCGGTTATGCTACCATGGCATACAATGGCGTACGATTCGGCTACCACCAGATCTCTATCGGAATGGCGCTCGGCGTGCTCAATCGCCGGTTCGATCAGTCGAAGTTTACTTCAGGTAGTTTGTGGAATCCAAACCTCGGGCCTGCCCTTCCGGGAACAGTGACGGGGGAACCGCTTACCAAAACATCGGCCATTGCTTTCGATGCAGGTGTTGGTGCAGTTTACTTTGACGGCACGCCTGGTAAAAAAGCCAACTTTTTCGGCGGAATTTCAGCCTATCACTTAACGCAGCCACAGGATCCCTTTTTGGCCGGTGAACATGAAAAAATGCCCATGCGGTTAACAGCCCATGGCGGTATAAAATATAACCTGAACGAAGATGTTAGCATTACGCCCAACGTGTTGTATATGCGCCAGGGAAATGCCGATGAAAAAATGGTAGGCGCCTATGCCCAGATGCGGGTAAATGAAACCACCGACTTTTTACTGGGTGGCAACTACCGGTTCAAAGATGCTTTTTCACCCTATGCCGGTGTTTATTACAAGAACTATATGATCAGCGTGAGCTACGATGTAAATATGAGCGATCTGGGAAAAGTGGCAGGCAATGCCAACAACTTCGAAATATCGCTTACACTTATTGGTCGTAAATCGATTAAACAGGATGCGGTACCGTTTGTTTGTCCGCGTTTGTAAAAACATGTACATCATAGGAAATTGTATTTATTAGCACATTATCTCATTAGCAAATCAGCATATTATGTTTAAGCATATATTAATAATCGCCGGTTTAGGAGTGGCTGCTGTTACTGCCAATGCGCAGGCAACCAATTTCAAACGGGTGGCCGAACAGTTCTATGCCAAAGGCGATTATTATTCAGCCGCACATTATTTTGAAAAATACCTGAGCGGAAAAACGCCTTCCCATTCCGGCTATAATGCTTATGTTGTACAGAAGCAGGGCGCTGCATTGATCAATCACAACGATCTGGGCGGGCTCGACGGAAACCTGTTATACCATATGGGCGATTGTTATTACAACCTGAACGATTATATCCATGCCGAACAATGGTATAAATTATTGCTGAAGAAAGATTCCACCACCTTCCCGCTGGCACGCTACTATTACGGCATTTGTCTGCGCGCCAACGGCAACTATCCCATTGCGCAACAGGAGTTGAACAAGTTCATTCAGGAAAATAATGTGGGCGAAACATATACCAAAGCGGCCCAGCAGGAGATCGATAACTGTGCGTTTATTCAACAGCAATTGTCGAACGGCCCAACAGGTATCAAGATCGAACGGCTTAATAATAATATCAATAAAGAAGGCGCCAATTATGCTGCCAGCTGGTTAAACAGCAACACCCTGGCGTTCACTTCAACCCGCGCTGAAGGGTATAGTAACGCCCTGTACAGCGCCGCTTTACAGGATGGCGGGTTTGGCAAAGCGGAAAAGATAAACGTGGCGGCTCCCCGCAATACGCACCTTGGCACGCCGGCCTTTACACCCGACGGCTCAAAAATGTTCTTTACCAGCTGGATGGTGAAAAACGGCAAGAAAATATCGGCTATCTACATGAGTGAGCGCAATGGCGACCGCTGGAGCGAACCGGTGGTTATCGATGGCAAACTCAGCGAACAATCGTTCAACTCCCGCCAGCCCCAGGTTACCCCCGATGGTAAATACCTGCTATTTTCCAGCGACCGTTCAGACGGTATTGGCGGTTTTGACATCTGGTATGCCACGCTCGACAGCAAGGGAATGCCCACACAAATAACCAACATGGGCCCGGCCATCAATACCACGGGCAATGAAGAAGCGCCGTTTTACCATGGCGGCAGCCAGTCGCTGGTTTTTGCGTCCAACGGCAGAACCGGTATGGGCGGCTTCGACCTGTATTCTTCTACCGGCTATTTTTCGGGTTCCTGGACGGTAGCGCTGAACCTTGGCTACCCGGTGAATTCGGAAAAAGACGATATCTATTTCGTAGGGCGGGGTAAAGGCCTGCTCGAGGATGCATTGATAAGCAGCGACCGCTTCTCCTTATGCTGTCTTGAATTGTTCTCAGTGACCAAGAACTACCACCAGGTATTTACGGGTGTGGTGCTGGATTGTAGTACCAAACAACCGCTCGAAGGTGCTATTGTAACCGCCAAAGACCCGCGTGGCAATGAGGTGGCAACCATAAAAACACAGGCTGGCGGCCGGTATACCATTCAAACCGACGCCGGTATAGCCCTGCAGATCAGCGGTACCCAGGATGAGTACCAGAGCGGCCTGCTTATGGCTTATCCTTCAAAAGGCGATACCGTACATGCCCAGGAGTTATGTTTGACCAAAAAGCCCGATCCGTTTAAAAATAAAACGGAGGTTACCTACCAGATCGTTTTCGAGTTGAAAACCGAGATCGCGAAGGAATCGTATCCGTACCTCGATCTGATAGCCGACTATCTGAAAGCCAACCCGGCCGTGGTGCTTGAAATAAATGTGCATACCGATGGTTTGGGATCGGTTAAATCGAATGAGTTCCTGTCGAAAGGCCGGGCCAATGCCTGCGCCGAGTACCTGATAAATGCCGGCGTATCGCCCAAGCAGCTGTCGCCAAGAGGTTTTGGCGAATGTTGTCCCATAGAGAAAGAAACAACGCCTGATGGGAAGGATATACCTGAAGCCCGCGAGAAGAACCGGCGCGTGGTGTTCAAGATGATCAATGACGGAACCCCGGCCAACAATGGCACTCCGATCATCAATGGCGCTCAAAGAACCAACTAAAACCGACAAACGGTGACCCATGATCGGTTATCCGCCTTTTCAGATCGATGAGCCGGCTGCAATGCCGGTTGGGCCGACGAATATTACGGCCTCTCTGTAAATTTTGACTAGCAGAAAAGCACTATAATCAAAAGCCCCCGGATTTCGGCAAGTTCGAATGGTCCGGGGGCCTTTATTTTTACGCTGGAAATCCCGGTTTTTCCCGTTAAATTTAATGCAGACATAGTTGCTTCAAAAAAGTGCTGGCGGCTGT
>CBIHPC010000479.1:0-4117 GCA_966211305.1 uncultured Niastella sp. | reverse complement strand
TCAAGCCCTTTTACATTTTTATATTCAAGCGGCGTCATTCTTGAATTATAGGCATGTTTGCTTAATATAGGGTACAGGGTTTCGATAATAAGCGTTGATTTTCCGCTACCGCTGACCCCGGTGGCCACTATCAATTTTCCCAATGGAAACTTCGCGGTTACTTTTTGCAGGTTGTTGCCGTTAGCGCCTATCAGCTCCAGCACCTTGCCGTTGCCTTTTCTCCTTTCTTTCGGAACG
The DNA here is from genome assembly GCA_966211305.1 of uncultured Niastella sp. Classification (GTDB taxonomy): domain Bacteria; phylum Bacteroidota; class Bacteroidia; order Chitinophagales; family Chitinophagaceae; genus Niastella. The sequence continues at coordinate 3,880 of CBIHPC010000479.1, read as the reverse complement.
GCAATTTCCCGTATTCCATTTAAATAGGCTGAAGTAAGCGTATCGAGTTTCAGCAGATCATTCGGTTCACCCTGCGCCACTACCCTGCCGCCATGAAAACCGGCTTTGGGACCAATATCAACCAGGTGATCGGCTGCCAGCATAATATCTTTATCATGCTCTACCACCAGCACGCTGTTGCCAATATTGCGCAGGTTCTTCAATGCTTCTATCAGGCGATGGTTATCGCGTTGATGTAAGCCGATGCTGGGCTCATCCAATATATAAGTAATCCCTTGTAATTGTGACCCTATCTGTGTTGCCAGACGGATCCGCTGCGATTCGCCGCCGCTAAGCGTACGGGAGGAACGGTTAAGCGTCAAATACGTCAAACCCACATCGAGCAGGAACTGTAAACGCTCCCTGATCTCTTTCAATACATCCTTTGCAATGGTGTTCTGTTTGTTCGATAATCTTTTTTCAACGCCTTTGAACCATTGCATCAGTTTATCGAGATTGAACTCGCTCAACTCGGCAATATTTTTTTCATCTACCTTAAACCACAGGCTTTCTTTTTTAAGCCTTGCCCCATCGCAGGTAGTACATGTTTTTAATTCCATGAATTGTTCCGTCCACTGGCGAACGCTGTCGCTCGAGCTGGCGGCGAACCAACGCTTCAACTGGGGAACTATTCCTTCGAATTCTTCGGTATACATGTTCGCATCCGCACTTATAGAATCAAAATCAAGGTGCTCTTCCTGCGAGCCGGTTTCGTTACCGTATAACACCAGGTTCAGTGCTTTGGGCGGCATTTCTTTTAATGGCACATCGAGGCTGAACTTATTCTTTTTTGCCAGCCGTTGTACCTGGCTGAACACATAGTTATCTCTTTCTTCGCCCAATGGCGCAATACCGCCTTCATTAATGCTTAATGAATTATCGGGTATAATGGCATCCATGCTTATCTGGTACACATTGCCCAGCCCTTTACAGGTTGGGCAGGCGCCGTATGGACTGTTAAAAGAAAAACTGTTGGGTGAAGGTTCTTCATAGCTGATGCCTGTTTCTTCACACATCAACTGCCGCGAATACTGCACTAGCAGCTCCGCCTGTGTTTTGCCATTTTTGCCATTCGAAGCCCCATCATGCACTAACAGGAACATCAGCTCCTTACCCATTTGCAATGTCTTCTGCACACTTTGACTTAACCGCACCTTCATGTCATCTGTTACCGCCATGCGATCGATCACTACTTCAATCTCGTGTATCTTGTAACGGTCAACCTGCATTTTAGGAACAAGGTCTTTCACTTCGCCATCAACGCGTACTTTCAGGTATCCTTTCTTTCGGATATCTTCAAACAGTTCGCGATAGTGGCCTTTACGACCGCGCACCAATGGAGCAAGCAAGGTTATCTTCTTGTTTTTGAATTTCTTGTAGATGTTATCAACGATCTCTTCTTCACTGAACTTGACCATTTTTTTCCCCGTATTGTAACTATAAGCCTCCCCAACGCGGGCAAACAACAAACGCAGGAAATCGTACACTTCTGTAATGGTGCCTACGGTAGAACGGGGGTTCTTGTTGGTGGTTTTTTGTTCAATAGAGATCACCGGCGACAAACCTGTTATTTTATCCACATCGGGGCGTTCCATATCGCCGATGAATTGCCGGGCATAAGCGCCGAAACTTTCCATATAACGGCGCTGCCCCTCCGCATAAATAGTATCAAAAGCAAGTGACGATTTGCCACTGCCACTGATACCTGTTATAACAACCAGTTTATTTTTCGGGATACTTATATCGATGTTCTTAAGATTATGCACCCTCGCTCCAAAAACATGAATTGATTCTTCTGTTTCAACACCGGCAACTTTTTCGCGTTTCGATTGTTCCGGCTTTTTAACTTTCGCTTCTGCCATATAAAAACGTTCGCCTTTGATTTGTGTGGGAAGTTACACTAAGCGCTGTGCGATATTACTAAATAATTTATCAAAGATAACAACAAAAAAAATGTAGGAAAGTTGAAAATACTGTAAGATATTTGCGCCTCATAATCAATGCTATAGCTTTGCTCGGGTATTGTGGTATGCAATTTGAAAGCTGTGGACTGTTTATAAACCAGGTCTTTACTAAAACAATATAATATGAGATCAATCCAAAAAACCCTTACAAGTGTTGCCGCTGCAGCCATCATTCTGGCCGGTTGCAAAAGCATGAACAAAACCACAAAAGGCGCTATTATCGGAACTGCAGGCGGTGGCGCCGTAGGTGCGGTGATCGGAAAAGCAGCAGGTAACACCGCATTGGGTGCTATCATTGGCGCTACCGTAGGTGGCGTTACCGGTGCCGTTATCGGAAAGAAAATGGATAAACAGGCCAAAGAGATCGAGAACAAAGTGCCTGGCGCTAAAGTTGAGCGTGTAGGTGAAGGTATTGTTGTTGAGTTCAGCGATAAAATATTGTTCGGTTTCAACAGCTCTGATCTTTCATCAGGAGCATCAACCAATCTTAACAAACTGGTTGAAGTGTTGAAAGCATATCCTGATACCGATATCGAGATCCAGGGACATACCGACAGCAAAGGTACCGATGAATACAACCAGGGCCTGTCTGAAAGAAGAGCTTCTTCTGTGGCCGCTTTCTTACGCGGTAAAGGGGTTGCCAGCAGCCGTATCAGAATAAAAGGTTATGGCGAAACCGCTCCTGTAGCCACAAATGAAACAGAAGATGGCCGCGCACAAAACCGCCGTGTTGACTTCCTCATCACAGCCAACGAAAAAATGAAAGCAGACGCGAAGAAAGAAGCAGCAAATCAATAAGTAATTGCGTCTTTAACAAGCATTACCACCGTTAATCAACATTTATAACCTTCAACTATTAGTCATGAAAGCAAAGACACTGCTACTCGCACTGATCACTATTGCGTACGCATTAGGCTCCCGGGCGCAGGAAACGACTACTTTCGGTATTCGGGCAGGTGTAAATTTTCAGAATATTAATGGTAGAGATGTTTTCGATGAAAAACTCGAAAACAAATTGAAAACGGGTTTTCATGTTGGGGTAAATGCAGAAGTGCCGGTTGCCCGGGATTTTTATGTGCAACCCGGTGTATTGTTCACAACCAAAGGCGCTATAAATAAAGACGACGAGGATATAAAACTCAACCTGTCGTATATTGAAGTTCCCATCAATTTCCTGTATAAACCAGTATTGGGCGCAGGCAAATTGTTATTAGGTATTGGACCATACATTGCTTTTGGTATCGGTGGTAATGTTTCAAATGAATCCGGAGAGGAAAAAGATATTGAGTTCACAAAGGAGGTATCACCTCAGGATTTTGCTTCAGCAACTGCAACAGGTCATTACCCTTACTTCAAGCGATTTGATGCAGGAGGTAACTTACTCGCAGGTTATGAATTCAGTAACAAATTCTCTTTTCAACTCAATGCCCAATTGGGTATGATAAATATCAATTCCGATATAGAAGGTATTTCCGATAATGATACCAAATTCAAGAACACCGGCTTTGGTTTATCGTTAGGTTATAGGCTTTAACAAAACATACGGTTGTGACATTAATTCTGCCATACAATCGTAAGCACATACGTAACAACTACACAATAAAGGTTGTCTTATCATGAGACAACCTTTTATCAACAAATCTTCAACTTACGTATTAACTCTTATACAATTTTAATAGAACTATTACGTTTAATTGCGGGATAGTTAAGCGTTTTTTTTAAAAACCCGAATTCGTTTTAACTACATTAAAAACCAAAGATCTATTATGAAATCAAAAGTTCTGTTGCTTGCACTTGCAACTACCGCCCTTTCTTTAGCCTCAAAAGCACAAGACAAAACAACCTTCGGCGTTCGCGCTGGTGTTAACTTCGCTAAC
>CBIHPC010000478.1:0-4144 GCA_966211305.1 uncultured Niastella sp. | reverse complement strand
ATGAAAACACTACATTTTCATATGAAAATGATGCGCTATCATATGAAAACACTACATTTTCATATGAAAATGATGCGCTATCATATGAAAACACTACGTTTTCATATGAAAATTGTGCGCTACCATATGAAAACACGATGTTATCATATGAAAAGGGTACGTTTTCATATGATAATGATGCCGCAAAACTGGCAGCCTTTCAATGAACCGTTTCCCCGAATTGGTTATAAAATGTACTGCGCCAATCCTTTAATTGCCTTTTTCTTACGTTTACCCGCCATTGCTTATCTTGCCTCAAAGTGTGTGAGTTATGGCTTTTTCCAGTGATTCATCCAATCATTTGTTCCAGCTGGCTGTTCGGTTTGTGAATCAAACAAACCGCCACATTTTCCTTACCGGAAAGGCGGGTACCGGAAAGACCACTTTTCTAAAATACATCCGGGACAATACTTTTAAAAAACTGGCCATTGTAGCGCCCACCGGTGTGGCTGCCATCAATGCCGGCGGGGTTACCCTGCATTCTTTTTTCCAGTTGCCGCATGGGTCGTTCTTACCGGTTCAGCAAACCGGCTGGAATAGCAATAACTCCTTTAACACGCCGCACACGTTGTTGAAGAACCTCCGGCTCAATAACGATAAAAAGGTATTGCTACGGGAATTGGAGCTGCTGATCGTTGATGAAGTGAGCATGCTGCGGGCCGATCTGCTTGATGAAATTGACTGTATTTTGCGTCATGTTCGTAAAAAGCAGTTTGAGCCATTTGGCGGAGTTCAAATGCTTTATATCGGCGATCTGTTCCAGCTGCCGCCTGTAGTTAAAAACGATGAATGGGACATTTTACGCCAGCATTACCGCAGCCCTTTCTTCTTTGACGCCCAGGCCCTGCAACAAAACCCGCCGCTCTACCTTGAGCTGAAAAAGATCTACCGTCAGCACGAACAGGAGTTCATTTCAGTGCTCAATAATATCCGCAACAATAAAATCACCCAGTCCGACCTCGACCTGTTGAACAAACATTACCTGCCCGGTTATGAAAGCAGCGGAACAGAAAGCTATATTACCCTTACCACGCATAACGCGAAGGCAGATACAATAAACCAGGTTCAACTTGAAAAGCTGACAGGAAAGGCCATTGAATGCAAAGCCGAAGTAACAGGCGATTTCAATGAGCGCGCTTACCCGGCCGACCTGCTGCTGCAATTGAAGGAAGGGGCCCAGATCATGTTCATCAAAAACGACAAGGGCGAATCAAGAAGGTTTTACAATGGTAAAATTGCCACTATTTCACGCATACTAAACGATGATATTTATATAAAATTCGAAGGCGATGAGCACGACATGCTGCTGGAGAAAGAAAGCTGGCGCAACATCCGGTATCAGTATAACCAGGAAGAGGACAGCATTGAAGAAGATGAAGTAGGCGCGTTTAAACAATACCCCATCAGGCTGGCATGGGCTATTACCATACACAAAAGCCAGGGCCTCACCTTTGATAAAGCTATTATCGATGCCGGTGCGTCTTTTGCGCCCGGACAGGTTTATGTAGCCCTGAGCCGGTTAACTTCCCTGGCCGGCCTCGTACTGTATTCACGCATACAGCCCTCGAGCATACACACCGATGAACGGGTAATTGAGTTTACGCGGCTCGAGAAAGAAGAAGATCAGCTGGCACAGGAATTACAGCAACAACAAAAGATCTTTATTACCCGATCCCTTGTGCAAACATTTGACTGGTTAAAGCTGGCAGAAGGCGTGGAAATGCTTTATGAAAGTTACGAAACCCGCCAGGTACCCGATAAAAACCATTGTGTGCTTTGGGCAAAAGCCCTGCTCGATACCGTTTTGAAACAACAGGAAATGGCCGGTAAGTTCACGCGGCAACTGGAGCAGTTGCTACCTATTGCAATGCAGGATGGCTACCGGTTCCTGCATCAACGCGTATCGGCAGGAAGCACTTATTTTTTACAGGCTTTGGACGAAATGGAAACTTCCATCAAAAATCACATAGCCGAAATAAAAGTAAAACCAAAGGCCAAAAAATATGTTGCTGCGTTACAGCAATTGAGCCTGCTGCCACAACGAAAAAAACAACAATTAACCCAGGCTGTGCAAATTACGGAAGGGTTGGTGAAAGGCGTAAATACCAGTGAGCTTCTCGAGCTGGTAGAACAGAAAAGAACGGAAGTAATTAACCGGGAGCAACAGGAGATCACGGAAAAGAAAACGACAAAACCACAAAAAGGCGATTCGAACCGGATAAGCCTGCAGTTGTTTAAGGAAGGTAAGAGCATTACAGAAATCGCGACAATACGGGAACTGGCCGCTTCTACCATTGGGAGTCATCTGGTTTCGTTTATAAAAACCGGTGAGGTTGATGTAAAAGACCTGGTTCCTGAACATAAAATAGCTATCATTCTCCAAACCGTGGAAGAATTGAATTTATCAACCCCCGCTTCATCGCCGGTAAAGGAAAAACTGGGTGAAGATTTTTCATGGATAGAAATAAAGGCAGTGTTGAGTTACAGGGAATGGTTGCAGGTAAGCAAAGCAGCCGGTTAACAGCCAATAATCAATAGCGTATGACAAACACAAGTCTGCCGCCCGAAGAAAAAAAAGTTGCCGACAAGGTCGTCATTTTTTCAAAAGAACTGATCATATTGCTGGCGGCCTTTGCCGTTAGCCTCTTCACCTTTATATTCATCGCCTTCCGCGTTTTTTACTTCGATAAAACCGGCGCCGATGAAAAAGCATTTGCCTTTGCACGTTCTATAGTTAATGACAGCACTACCAGGTTAATGGAGATCGTTACTTTTTTTGGATCGCATTACTTTTTAATTCCCGCCAACCTGTTGGTATCTTTTTATTTTTTGCTCACAAAAAAATCGCGGTATTCAATAAAGGTCAGCGCTATCGCACTTAGCAGCGTATTGATCATGTTGGGGTTAAAATTATTATTCAACCGGCACCGCCCCCTTATCCCTTTGCTGGAACCGGCCAGAGGCCTGAGCTTTCCCAGCGGTCATGCCTTTATGAGCGTTTGCTTTTATGGCCTGTTGATGATCATCATCTGGCGCGAAGAAAGACCACACCCTGTTCTAAAATGGGTGTTACTGATATTAGTTATTGCCCTGCTATTGTTTATTGGTTTTAGCCGTATTTATTTACGGGTGCATTATTTTACCGATGTGGTGGCCGGCTTTTGCATAGGCTCCTTCTGGTTGTTGCTGAGCTCGTTCCTCATTGACCGTATAAGACCGGCCGGACTGAAACAAGCCTGAGCCTCCGCTACCATATATACACTATGCTTTATTGATCACCGGCCTGGGCGCCACTTTGCGCGTCCACCTTGATAATTCAGTTTGATTGAACATCAGCGTCAGGATCCCGTTCTGCAGTTTGTAATAATTCGCCCGTAACAGGTTTTCGATAAACGCTTTTTCATTATAGCCTATACATGCCATTTTGGTGGTAACGATCCGCTGATTGAATTGAATAGTGGTATCGGTAAAATCAAAGGAGCCGTTCATATTGTTACAGCCTGTATTACCAGTGAACCGTTTTGTTGAAAGATCGAGATGTAAACGGGGGATTTTACCCGCTGCCGTATCGGAGGCTATAACGGGCTGTAAAAACCATACTCCGCCCAGTTGGGTAGTATCTTTTTGAGCCGGTGACGCCTGCGCCGCCGGCGTGTCTTTTTTTGCCTGAACAGTACTATCGGTAGTGGGTAAATTATTGCCAGGGGAACCATTACAAGACAGTACCATAATGCTTAAAAGAAAGGTAAACGGTCTCATACTTTAGTAAGCTAAAAAAAATATGCCAGGGAGAGGAAATTCCAAATCTCAAATAACAAGATCCAAATAAATTTCAAGCCGCAAAACCCCAAAAACAAAGGTTTAAGGATAGTCTTTGATTTTAGATATTTATCTGGTCCTTGAGATTAATTCAGTGAGGGATCCTGGAAGGTATTACCCTGACTTATATCACCGGTTTCAAACCCTTTTTTAAACCAGTACACGCGCTGGGCAGAAGTACCATGGGTAAATGACTCCGGAACAACCCGCCCCTGGGCTTCCTTTTGTAAACGGTCGTCGCCAATGGCATTGGCCGCATTCAGGGCTTCTTCTATGTCGTTTTCTT
>CBIHPC010000477.1:0-4150 GCA_966211305.1 uncultured Niastella sp. | reverse complement strand
TTGAAATATGATCCGGGAGAAGCGGATCAGGTTCCAGTTTTGCAGACGAGCCACCATGCCCGCCCCGCCATAAGCGGATGAAAGGACCGCAAAGGTAAAGAATGAAAACTGAAGTATGAAACGTGAAAGAACAAAAATGTTCAATAAATATGGTCTACTACCGGAATACTATTATCCAAATCAACATGATTCGAACGAACGGGTTGCCCGAAGAATATACTTGCATGGTTATCAAAGTCTTCAGTTGAGTCGGTAGTATAAAATACCCGCCCGCCGTTTTTAGTGCACCGGTTTTCAAGCTCAGTATGCCGTAGCAGGTAATCGGAAAGACTGTCCGCAACTATTTCACCCTGCGATACCAGGGTAACCCCGGCCGGCAAAAACTGCAGTATTTTATCCCGTAGAAGCGGGTAATGTGTGCAGGCCAGCAGCAAAGTATCTATCCCTGCATCGGCCCTCATAATATGGCTTATATGCTTCTTAACGAAATAGTCGGCGCCCGGTTGCAGGTGTTCATTATTCTCAACAATGGGCACCCACATGGGGCACGCTTCCTGGTGCACCGTAATATCTGGGAAGAATTTTTCGATCTCAATTAGGTAAGAGCCCGATTGCACCGTTCCGTTCGTAGCGAGGATGCCTATTTTGCGCGACCGGGTAAAGTTGCCGATGATCTCGGTTGTTGGCCGTATAACGCCGAGGACCCGGTTATCGGGATTAAGTTTTTCCAGATCGTTCTGTTGTATGGTGCGCAGCGCTTTGGCCGATGCGGTATTGCAGGCAAGTATCACCAGCGGGCAGCCCTGCTGAAAGAACCATTCGACACACTGCAGTGTATACCGGTACACCGTATCAAATGACCGGTTACCATAAGGAGCCCGGGCATTATCGCCGAGGTAGATATAATCGTATTGGGGCAGCTTTTTTACGATCTCCTTCATCACCGTAAGCCCGCCATAACCTGAATCGAAAATGCCAATGGGTTGCGTTGTAACCATATACAAATTTACCCCCTATCCCCATAAAGAGGGAAGATTATTTGACGCGATTGAATCGTCTATGGTAAATGGAGAGAATCGTGAAACGTGAAACCCCGACTTCATCGGGTCAGGTTGTGAAACGGCAAACGTGAGAGAGCTCGCGAAATTTTGAATTTATTTCCGACCTTTCCCCGCCCAAATTTCGAGCCTTTCGCCTTTCGCCTTTCGCCTTTCGCCTTTCGCCTTTTGCCTTTCGCCGGCTAAAGAAAAAGCCGCTCCAAACGAAGCGGCTTTTTCTTTATAAGTATTTTATCGGTTCTGCTGTTACTTATTATTTCTTAGGTGCTGCAGCAGGTGTATTTGCTGTGGGCAATTTGATATTCAGCTTTTTAGCAACAAGCGGCAGAATATCGTCGCCGGGAGGAGCTACCAGCAGGGCCTCTTTTTCGAATACATAACCGTAGCCGTTTTCTTTAGCTACTGATTGTACCGCATCGTAAGCCTTTTTGTTGATGGGCCCCAGCAGTTCCTGCTGGCGTTGTTGTAATTGCTGTTGAATGCGCTCTTCTTCACTGCCCAGTTCCTGACCCATTTTAGTGAGTTCATTTCTTTTTACGGTTTTAACTGCAGTGGTTAAAGTAGCGGAATCCTTGTTGTATTTTTCAACAGCTGCATAAAATGCATTCTGTTTATCGGTATAATTTTGAACCAGGGCATTACGCAGTTCCTGCAGGGCAGAATCGGCTTTTTTGGTTTCAGGCATTACACTCACTAATTCCTGTGAGCTGATGTACCCGATCTTTGATGATTGAGCCTTTACTTCACCAGCGGCTACAAGGCTCAGGGCGAACAACGTTACGGAAAGAAACTTTTTCATTTAATTTTCAATTTTGTTTAGCACCCTTAGCCAGTTTTCTGTTGCCTGTGGGTGGACGGTTATTTTTAGTTTAAGTTGAAAAAAACCTCTTGGTGGTTGTTTCCCCTTTTTATCTTAGGATTTATTTAACGCCCAGGTCTTTTAAAATATCCTCGCTACGGTCTAGTTTGGGGTCGGCAAAGATAACGGTAATTCCTTCACTTTTATCCAAAATAAAATCCAGTGATCGGTTAACGGCCAGCTTTTGAATTGCGTTGTACACCTTATCCTGTATGGGTTTCACGAGTTCCTGCCGTTTTTTGAACAGATCACCTTCAAAACCAAAGCGTTTACGTTGAAGGTCGCGTACTTCCTTTTCGCGTACGAACAACTCATCTTCGCGTTTTTTCTTTAATTCAGGGCTTAACATTACCTGTTCGGCCTCAAAATCCTTGTACATTTTGTCGAGGACGCTTTGTTTGCCATCGACTTCTTTCTGCCACTGTTCGCTGAACTGGTCAAGCTTTTTTTGTGCTTCTTTATATTCAGGAAGTTTATCCAGAATGTATTTGGTATCTACAATTGCATATCGTTGGGCCTGCGAGGCTAAGGCAAGCACCATCAGGCAGGCAATGAATATTACTTTCTTCATGGTGTTTCGTTTTATACGTAAATGGTATTATATTCTTTTTATGCTTTGCCAATTACCTGTTGCCAATTGGTTTTACTCCGGTTCGTATCCCAGCATGAACGTAAAGCGGGTAGCATCACGTAACCTGCCGCCCTGAGTAACGCGGTCGAAACCTACGCCATAGTCAAACCCAAGCAACCCGAACATGGGCAGGAAGAAACGCATACCCACACCGGCGCTTCTACGCAGGCGGAACGGATCGTAGGATTTATAATCGAACCAACCGTTGGCGGCTTCAAACCAAACCATACCAAAGATGGTACTGCTTGGATTGGTTGTGAACGGATAACGCATTTCAAGCGTATACTTATTGAATATTGTAAAGAAACGCTGTGCGTTTTGCTGATCGGGGTTGAATTTGGGATCAGAGCTTTCATACACGGGATAACCGCGATGCGCAATGATATCATAACCCAAAATAAAGCTACCGTTTGCCAAACCGGCATCACCCACCTGGAAGCGCTCAAATGGCGAGTAATCGAGGTCGCGGTTGTAGCGACCCATAAACCCATATTTCGCAGCAGCACGCAGTACAAACTGGCGCGATCTGTCGGCGCCCATTGGCCGGCCGATAGGAATGAACCATTCGGCATTCACCCGCCATTTATGGAACTCTGGTAATTTATAAGCATCCTGATTGGTAGTACTCGTTTTAAATAATGAATACGGTGGCGTGAACTGACCGCTCAGTAAGAAGTTTGAACCACTTACCGGGAAGATCGGGTTTGGACCCGCTGAGTTACGGTTAAGGGCCACCTTAATACTCAGGTTGTTTGAGGTTCCGTTTTTGAAATCCTGGGTGAACAGGGTATAGTTCTGCAATTTATATTGCGTATAGCTGAGCGAGTATACCAGGGTAAAGAAGTCATCGGGCCATTTCAATTGTTTACCCAATGAAATGCTGGCGCCGAAGTTTTTCAGCCTGTTGGTGTCGCTGAAGAAATATCTTCCGCTCGCATCGATACCACCGGTACGGAACACGCTTTTGTACATACTGAAGGTGAGCGAATTCCTTTTTTTGCCACCCAACCAGGGTTCGGTAAATGAGAAGTTGTACGACTGGTACGCACGGCCGTTCGATTGTATGCGCATGCTCAGCTTTTGCCCGTCACCGGTAGGTAATGGGTCCCATGCTTTTTTGTTGAGAATATTTTTGATAGAGAAGTTGTTGAACGATACACCCAGCGTACCGGTTAAACCGATACCACCGCCCCAACCGGCGCTCAACTCGAGCTGGTCAGATGACTTTTCTTCAACACTATAATGTATATCCACCGTTCCGTCTTCAGGATTGGGAACGGGGTTAATGCCTATCTTCTCCTGGTTGAAGAAGTTGAGCTGTGCAATTTCACGTTGTGAACGAATGAGGTCCTGACGGCTGAATTTTTCACCGGGCAGGGTACGAAGCTCACGGCGGATAACGTGCTCTTTTGTTTTTTCGTTACCTGAAATGGTAACGTTCTTGATAGTGGCCTGCGGCCCTTCCTGTATACGTATCTCGAAGTCGATAGTATCGTTGTAAACGGCTGTTTCCACCGGTTCAATACGGAAGAACAGATAACCGTCGTCCATATAGTAGCTGCTGATGTCGCCGCCTTCCTGCGACATTTGTTTACCCAGTTT
>CBIHPC010000476.1:0-4168 GCA_966211305.1 uncultured Niastella sp. | reverse complement strand
ATTGAAACAGTACATGCAGTTAAGCATCAGGTCACAGATCCATAGCACCATCCTGATGGTGAGTTTGCTCTCGTTCATCGTTATCGGGGTGGCTACCATCCTTTTCTTTATCAACCGCTACCAGCGCAATAACCAGGACCGGCTTACCCGCGCCATGCATATTATGGTGAACCAGGTTCAAACCCATATCAACCAGCATCACGCAGGTATTGATTCTTTATTCTACGAACCGGTGTTCAGCGAGCAAATGGAAATGCTGATCAAAGATATTTCCGATGTGCACGGCATGGATGTAAACCTGTATGATACCGTAGGCGGCCTTCGGGTGACCAGTAATAAAGAGAACGAGATGAACATTTATTACAGCGGTGTATTGAGCACAAAAATGAACCCGCTGGCCTATTATAGATTGTACAATCTGCAACAGGTGCAAACGGTTACCAATGAACAGGTGGGTAAGCTCGATTATTTAAGTATTTATTCACCCATACGAAATGAACTGGGAGATGCAGTCGCTTTCCTGAATATTCCATCGTATACAACACAAAATGAATTAAAACAGGAGATCTCGAACTTTGTTGTAACGGTCATAAACCTGAATGCATTCATCTTTTTGATTGCGGGTGGTATTGCGCTGCTTATTACCAATCGCATCACCCAGTCGTTTACCATTATCAGTCAAAAGATGCGGGAGGTGGGACTGCGGAAAATGAACGAAGCCATTGAATGGAAACGGGACGATGAAATAGGGGTACTGGTGAAGGAGTATAACAAGATGGTGCAGAAACTAGATGAAAGTGCCGAAGCGTTGGCGAAAAGCGAACGGGAGGGCGCCTGGCGGCAAATGGCCCGGCAGGTGGCGCATGAGATCAAGAACCCGCTTACGCCCATGAAGCTGAGCATTCAGTACCTGCAAAAAGCAATAGATAATAATTCAACAGATGTAAAAAAGCTTACTACCAATGTGGCCAAAACCCTTGTTGAGCAAATAGATCACCTGTCGAAGATAGCCTCCGATTTCTCGCAGTTTGCAAACATCGGTAATCCCAAGAACGAAGTATTCGACCTGCACGAAATGCTGCAATCGCTGGCCTCGCTGTATGATTCAGGCGGCAACCTCGATTTTCAATGGACGCCGGTTGATAACAAAGTATTGTTGTTTGCCGACCGCACACAGCTGAACCGATTATTCACCAACCTGCTGCAAAATGCGGTAGAGGCCTGCGCTAACCGCGATCAGCGCATCATCAGGATGAATGAGCAGTTGAATGGGGAATTTATTACAGTAAGCGTAACCGATAATGGGGAAGGTATACCTGAACAAACGCAGTCGCGCATCTTTACGCCGAACTTTACCACCAAAACATCAGGAACGGGGCTTGGCCTTGCAATGAGTAAAGGTATTGTTGAACAGGCAAAAGGGGAGATCTGGTTTGTAACGAAGGAAAACGCAGGCACTACGTTCTATGTTAAGATACCTTTATTAAGAGTGAGTTGATTTAAATGATTCTTTGCTTCTTCGAAGATTCAGTTTGTGGTTTATGGTTTGTAGTTTATGGTTGCTTCGCGCCCTGAGCCGCCTTACAAATTTCAACATTTTTATTTTCGAACATTTGAGTTTCGAATCAGAAAAGACCGCTCAGGTCAAAAGAACTACAAACTCTTTTATTAAGAGTGAATTAATTTAAATGATTCTTCGTGTTTTCAAAGATTCAGTTTATGGTTTGTAGTTTATGGTTGCTTTTTTGAGCCTGTTGATTGTGTCCGGATCTTCGAAACAATACGGCAGGCTCAAGGCGCAGAGCAACCACAAACCATAAACTACAAACCACAAACTGTTTCTATATTCCCCTTGCTTTCTTTCTATTCACCAAATATGCTTCAAATTCAGCAAGAGAATAACTACTGAGATTCTGTTTTTTCGTTAATCCGCCTTTTTGCGCCGCCAGTACGCCATAACGGCAATCATACCCCTCAATAGAGTGGGCATCGGGGTCGATGGAGATCAGTACGCCTTTTTCAATGGCATAATCGATCCACCGCCAGTCGATATCCAAACGGCGGGGGTGGGCATTCAGCTCTATCACTACATGGTTTTCCAGACAGGCATCTATAATGCTTACATGGTCAACCGGGTAACCGGGACGGCTAAGCAATAACCTGCCGGTCATATGACCCAAAATTGTTGTGTACGGGTTACGAATGGCGTTCAGTAAACGCATCATGGCTTTTTCTTCGGTCATTTTCAGGTTTGAATGCACCGAGGCGATCACCAGGTCGAACGTTGCGAGCACATTGTTTGAATAATCGAGAGCGCCATCGCCTAAAATGTCACATTCAATACTTTTAAATATTTTGAATGGCTTCAGCTTTTCATTCAGCTCATCGATGTACCGGTGTTGTTCGCGAATGCGTTCTTCGGTTAAGCCGTTGGCATAAGCGGCGCTTTTGCTGTGATCGCTGATCACCAGGTATTCATAACCCTTATCAATACAGGCTTTTGCCATTTCCTCCACGGTGTGCACCCCATCGCTCCATTGACTGTGGCTGTGGATAATGCCCTTTATATCTTCGGGTTTTATCAGGTCGGCCGGGTTGTTTTTTATGATCGTAAGCGCTTTTGCTTTCTCCCGCAGGGGCGCCGCTATTACCGGTAGTCGCAGGGCGGTAAAAATAGCTTCTTCCGACTGGCAGGTGGTTGTGGTGTTCCAGCCCGGTAAAGCTGTACAGGCGGTAATAAATTCTTCACTGCCGCTGGTTTGAAAAAGCACCGAATAAAATGTTTCGGGGGTGGCCCGGTAAAATTTCAGCAACACGTTTTCCGGACCTAATACTGAGAAGATATCTTCCAGCGTTTCTTTGGTGGTGTAATTGTTGGCGCCGAGGAAAGCGAGCAGTTCGGTATCGGTAGCGGTGGTCACCCATTCAAGCCGGTCAATGATCTCGGCCTGGCGCCTGAATTGCCCGGTTATGGCGAACAGTTTATCGGGGAATTGTTTTTTCAGCGTGGCGTCAATTACGACAGCATAGGCTTCCGTTTCTGCATACAGGTGGCTGCCCTGGTTCTTCATATAAAATTCAATGGCCTCCTGTACGTTCTGTTGCGTTTTTTGTCCGAACCCTTTGTACAGTAACAAACGGTTTTCATTACAGGCATACAACAATTCACCAACCGATTCAACGCCCATTTCTTTCCAGATGGTGGCAATTTTTTTGGGGCCAAGGCCTTTTATATTCATCATCTCCAGCACACCGGGTGGTGTTTTGGCCACTATTTCTTCAAGGGCGCCCAGTTTACCGGTGCGCAGTATTTCGATCACTTTTTTGGCTACTGAATCACCGATGCCTTTAACGGTTACCAGTTTATCTTCCGGCATTTCTGCCAGTGGCTGCGTTACTTTTTCAATGGCAAATGCGGCACTGGAATAGGTTCTCGAGCGGAACGAATTTTCGCCATGCATATCCATCAGTTTGGCCAGCAGGGAAAATTGGTCGGCGATAAAGTAATTGTCGATCATAGTATTTGGTTCTGGGTGAACAGGGGGCTAAATTAAGGAATTACAGCTCTACCACCACATCATCCTGCTCCACGAAAACGCCCTCATTCAACACCACTTGCTGAACCATCCCTTCGGCAGGGGCAACAATGGTGCTTTCCATTTTCATGGCTTCAATTACAAACAACGGGCTGTTCTTTTGCACTTTGTCGCCGGCTTTCACCAGTATTTTCGACAACTTGCCCTGCAGCGGGGCGCCGATCTCATTGGCTGCGTTTACTTTTTTATGCGTGGGCCTTACTGAAGTGAAACTTTTGTCCTTTATAAAAATGGAGCGGGTTTGTCCGTTCAGTTTAAAAAATACCTGCCTGTATCCATTTTCATCAACGCTGCTCATATGCAGGAATTTGATAAGAATGCTTTTTCCCGGCGCCAGTTCTATCAGCGTTTCCTCATTTGGCTTCAGTCCATAAAAGAAAACAGGCGACGGAACATAATACACTTCGCCGAAGGTGGTCTTGAACTGATGGTATTCGTCGAATACTTTGGGGTAGAAGAGGGACGACAACAGATCCAGGCGGGAATATTGTTTGCCGTATTTCACCTGGAATTGCTTCATGGCGGCATCGAGGTTCAGCGGTTGCAAATGCGCGTTGGGCCGGTCGGTAAAC
>CBIHPC010000475.1:0-4171 GCA_966211305.1 uncultured Niastella sp. | reverse complement strand
TGTATTTCATGTTCGACTTCCCTTTCAAAACCAGTCCCCGCTTTAGCGTAGGTATTGGCGCCGGTTTGGGAACCGACAATTTCTATCTCGATAAAACAACCGTAGATATTGCCGGTTTATCGGGCAACACGCTTTCTTTCAGAAGCGACACCACTTCGAACTACTTCAAAAAATATAAAGTAGCAACCACTTATCTCGAACTGCCGGTTGAGCTTCGTTTTACGGCAAACCCGGCAAAACCCAACAGCAGCTGGAAAGCGGCAGTAGGTGGAAAAGTAGGCACCATGTTAAGCGCCATGACAAAGGGTAAAAACCTCATGAGCCGCAACGGAGGTACCATCAATAGTTATACAGAAAAGATAAAATCAAAACGCTTCTTCAATAGCACCCGCCTTGCCGTAACCGGCCGCATCAGCAAAGGCATCTTTGGTATTTATGGTCAATACCAGATCAACAGCTTTATAAAAGATGGCGCCGGCCCCGACATACGGCCGTTCCAGATAGGCTTAACTATCAGTGGTTTATAGAAGCCCCGGTAGAAAACGCCCATTAGCGGGCCATACTGTAAAACATAAATTCAAAAGATATTTTAGTCCGGAAGGAGATTCGCATAAGCGAATCTCCTTCCGGACTTTTTGTTTGCGCAGTTGCACCAGCGTTTATCCATTCATTCTCCATTCATCTTCTATTATGTAATGGAGGATCAATGGAAAAGCTCTGTATGTATGAATGCAGGTACAGTGGTATCAACTTAAGGGAAGGGTAAAATATCGTCCTGTTTACCCCATGCCGGGCCCGGAAAGAGAACCCGCCGGCAGTTCCGGTTTTTCAGCTTACTTTTGCACGGAAAATTCGAAGGACTTGTTAGACAAGAAGAACATCATTCAAAAAGAAGAGAAGGCTGTACTGGTAGGACTGGTACATAAATTACAAACCGAAGAGCAGGTAACCGAGTACCTGGATGAACTGGCGTTTCTGGCAGATACCGCCGGCGCAAAGGCCGTGAAGCGTTTCGTGCAGAAACTCCCGCATCCCGACAGCCGCACTTTTGTGGGTAAAGGAAAACTGGAAGAGATCAGGAACTACATCGAAGGACGCGATATCAATATTGTCATTTTCGACGATGAGCTAAGCGGCTCACAGATTCAGAATATTGAAAAGGTGCTTGAAGTAAAGACCATCGACCGAAGCGATCTGATTCTGGACATTTTTGCCCGCCGCGCCAAAACGGCCCAGGCGAAAACCCAGGTTGAGCTGGCCCAGTATCAGTACCTGCTGCCCCGTCTGCGCGGCATGTGGAAACACCTTGAACGTTTGGGTGGTGGTATTGGAACCAGGGGACCCGGTGAAACGGAAATTGAAACCGACCGGCGAATAGTTCGTGAAAAACTCGCCCTGTTACGCAAGCGCCTCAGCGAAATTGACAAACAGGCGGCAACCCAGCGAAAAGACCGCGGTGAATTCATACGGGTAGCCCTTGTTGGCTATACCAACGTAGGCAAAAGCACTATCATGAACCTGCTGGCGAAAAGCGAAGTATTTGCCGAGAATAAATTATTCGCCACACTCGATACCACAACCCGTAAGGTAGTTTTTGAAACAACGCCGTTCCTGTTAAGCGATACGGTAGGGTTCATCCGCAAATTGCCGCATCATCTGGTTGAAAGTTTTAAAAGTACGCTCGATGAAGTCCGCGAGGCCGACATACTTTTGCATGTGGTAGACACTTCACACCCGGCATATGAAGATCAGTTGGGTGTGGTAAACAAAACGCTGCAGGAACTGAATGTGATCGACAAACCAACGATCACCATCTTCAATAAAATGGACCAGTACGAAAAGAA
Organism: uncultured Niastella sp.; assembly: GCA_966211305.1. GTDB lineage: Bacteria > Bacteroidota > Bacteroidia > Chitinophagales > Chitinophagaceae > Niastella. The sequence goes on along the minus strand of CBIHPC010000475.1, from coordinate 2,327 downwards.
CACCTTTGACCCCTGGCTGGAAGAAGAGGTTCGGGCCGAAATACTAAAAGACCTGAAAGAACGATGGGAAAATCAGTTACAGGACAACTGTGTTTTCATTTCCGCCACCGAAAGACTGAACATCGACGAATTACGCGCAACCATTTTAAATAAGGTGAAGGAATTATATGCCATACGGTACCCCTACAAAACGGGCTTTTATTAATGGCGATTTATTTACCTGTGCATCCGTGAACAAGCCTTCATGACCGAAAAGAAGTACCAGTACCACCAGGTAGCCGAACATCCATCAGAACTTACATTTAGTGAGCATGGCATTGCCGTAGCGGAAGTAAAAGGAAAAAAGATCTGCCTCACCCGGCACCGCGACCAATGGTTTGCATTTGCCTATAAATGCCCGCATGCCAGCGGTATAATGTCCGATGGTTATGTAGATGCGGCAGGCAATGTGGTTTGCCCGGTGCACCGGTACAAATTCAGTTTGCAGAATGGCCGCAATACCAGCGGCGAAGGATACTATTTAAAAACTTACCCGGTTGAAGTTCGGGGCGAAGCGCTCTTTGTGGGCCTGCCCGATGGCGGACTGTTTGGGTTGTTTTGATCTCCGCGAAATCAACGCCGGCCCACCTCACATTGTAAGGCATAAACTTACGCTTATAGTATTAAAACTAAAAAGCAGGTATATGCCAACTCCATTACAGATTTTGCTTGACCCGGTATCGTTGTACATACTCTCTATGTACCTGGTGCTCATTGTGTGGGAAGCCATTTTTCCGGCACGGAAATTACCCGCCATTCGTTTCTGGCGTATCAAAGGCATAGCCGCCTTTATCTTTTTCTTTTACCTGTCAACCTATTTGCCGCTAGCCTATAGTCAGTGGCTGCCTTCTGCCCAGCTTATAGACCTTTCAAAAATGAACATTGCTGTCGCAACCGTTTTGGGTGTTCTGTTATATGAAGGTGGTTTATATGTGTGGCACCGGACAATGCATCGCAACAATGTATTATGGCGGGTATTTCATCAAATGCACCATAGTGCAGAACGCCTGGATACGTATGGCGCGTTTTATTTCAGCCCGTTCGATATGATAGGTTTTACCCTGCTGGGCACCCTTTGCTTTTCAATCATCTTAGGATTGCCGGCGGCGGCGGTAACGCTGATACTGCTCATCACCAATTTCTTCAGCATTTTTCAGCATGCCAATATAAGAACACCAGTTTGGGTGGGATATATAATTCAGCGGCCCGAAAGCCACGCCATCCATCATGCACAGGATGTACATGCGTACAATTACTCAGACCTGCCGTTGTTTGACATACTGTTCAGGACCTTCCGCAACCCTGAAGAATACGTAAAGGCAACTGGTTTTTATGAAGGCGCATCTGCGCGTATCGGAGAAATGTTACGCTTTCAGGATGTGAGCATTCCACCCGCAAACAAAAAATAAAATATCTATTAACCAACCGCCCGTTACGCTATAGTGGAAACGGGATAAATTAAATGTATCATTTATGCGAAAAAAGGTCATTCACTGGCTACCGTTTATGCTGGGAGTTAGCCAATGTTTACAGGTAGAAGCTACACCTGTACTTCAGTCAGACACCAACCCAATTACCGAACAAACAATTACGCTGGCCAACGGCGTACAACTCAACTATGCAGAAAAGGGGAATGCCGAAAACAAGCCGGTGATCTTCATACATGGCTATTCTGATTCGTGGCGATCGTTTGAAAAGGTGCTGCCATTACTTCCAGCGGATGTTCATGCCATGGCCATCACGTTGCGCGGGCATGGCAATTCATCGAAGCCGGCGGCAGGTTACAGCTTTAAAACATTTGCTGCCGACATAGCGGCGTTTATCACTGCAAAAAAGTTAGGCCCATGCATACTGGCCGGCCATTCGATGGGCGGACTAATTGTGCAACAATTTGCCGTTGACTATCCACAGCTTACCCGGTCGGTAATTATTGTAAGTTCAGACGCTTCATTTGCCGATAATCCGGGGGTACCCGAATTTTTGAGTGAAGTAATGAAACTCAAAGACCCGGTTGACTATTCGTTTGCAGAAGCATTTCAAAAGAGTACGCTGGCCAGGCCGGTAGATTCGGTTTACATCAATCAATGCGTTGCAGAAAGTATGAAACTGCCGGCGAGAGTATGGCATGGATGTGCCGATGCCTTCATGAAAACAGATCTTACAAAGGAACTACAGCGCATTGGAGTTCCGGTGCTTATACTTTGGGGCAGAAAGGATGGTTTTTGTTTGCGGACAGACCAGCAAAACCTGGCCAGGCGAATAAAAAATGCCCGGCTGGTGATCTATGA
>CBIHPC010000474.1:0-4179 GCA_966211305.1 uncultured Niastella sp. | reverse complement strand
GCAGTTCTTTTCCTTCAAAGAATTCGAGCATGGCGCCGCCGCCGGTTGAAACATAACTAACCTGGTCGCTATAACCAAACTGGTTTACGGCTGCAACTGAATCGCCGCCGCCTACCAGGGAGAAAGCGCCGTCCTGGGTAGCTTCGGCAACAGCCGTTGCAATAGTTTTTGTCCCGTGCTGGAATTTATCCATTTCAAACACGCCCATAGGGCCATTCCACAAAATTGTCTTTGAGCGTTTGATCACGTTGGCAAACTGATCGCAGGCGTTGGGACCAATGTCGAGTCCCATCCAGCCATCAGGGATATTATTACTGGGCGCATTGGAGGTAAGCGCGTTAGCGTCGAATTTATCGGCGATCACTGAATCGGAAGGAAAATGCAGGCACACGCCTTTGGCTTCCGCTTTTTTCAGCAGTTCGCGGGCTGTGTCGATGCGATCGTTCTCACAAAGTGAATTACCGATGGCTCCGCCCTGCGCTTTTTCAAACGTATAGGCCATACCGCCGCCAATGATGATATCGGTAGCTTTTTCAAGCAGGTTTTCGATAATGAGGATCTTGTCAGATACCTTGGCGCCACCGATGATGGCGGTGAAAGGCTTCTCGGCATTGTGCATTACTTTTTCGGCGCTGGCTACTTCGCTTTCCATCAGCAGACCGAACATTTTTTTATCAGCAGCAAAGAATTGTGCGATAACCGCTGTAGAAGCGTGCGCGCGGTGAGCGGTACCGAATGCGTCGTTCACATATACGTTGCCCAGTTTGCTTAATTTTTCAGCAAAACCGGCATCGCCTTTTTCTTCTTCTTTATAGAAACGCAGGTTCTCAAGCAACAATACTTCACCAGGCTTCAGGGCAGCGGCTTTGTCAATGGCCTCTTGTCCGATGCAATCACCGGCAAACTGCACATTAACGCCAAGCAATTTGGTTATATGAGCAACCAGGTGTTTAAGAGAAGATTTTTCTTCGGGCCCTTCTTTGGGGCGGCCGAGGTGGCTCATGAGAATAACACTACCGCCGTCGCCCAATATTTTTTTAATGGTGGGAACAGCCGCCGTGATGCGGGTATCGTCGGTAATGGCAAATGTTTTTTTGTCAAGCGGCACGTTAAAGTCAACCCTGATCAGCGCTTTCTGACCTTTGAAATTATATTGGCTGAATGTAGACATGAAGAGTAGTTTTAAAAAAGTTAACCACAAAGGGTATTGAAAGCATTTTCCTCTTTCAACATCTTTGTGGTTAATGAGGAATTAGCAGATACTAAATCCTGCGGTTATTTATTAAGCTTTTGCTTTTTCTTTAGCAGCGCCTTTGTTGATCAGCTTGGCAAAGTAGTTCACTGTGCGAACCAGCTGACTAACATAGCTCATTTCATTATCGTACCAGCTAACAGTGCGAACCAGTTGGGTGTCGCCTACTGTTTGAACGCGGGTTTGAGTAGCGTCGTACAAAGAACCGTATGTGATACCGATGATATCGCTGCTTACGATCTCGTCTTCAGTAAAGCCAAAGCTTTCGTTAGCGGCGGCTTTCATGGCGGCGTTCACTTCTTCAACGGTAACTTTTTTACCCAATACAGCGGTTACTTCAGTTAAAGAACCGGTAAGGGTTGGAACACGTTGCGCAGAACCATCTAATTTACCTTTAAGGTTAGGCAGTACCAGGCCGATGGCTTTGGCTGCACCAGTGCTGTTGGGAACAATGTTCTGAGCGGCAGCACGGGCGCGCCGCAGGTCACCTTTGGGATGTGGAGCATCCTGGGTGTTCTGATCGTTTGTATACGCGTGAATGGTAGTCATAAGACCGTTAACGATACCAAATTTCTCATCGAGCACCTGAGCCATTGGAGCCAGACAGTTGGTAGTGCAGCTGGCGCAGCTGATAACAGTTTCAGTACCGTCGAGAATAGCGTGGTTAACGTTGAAAACGATAGTTTTCAGATCGCCGGTAGCGGGAGCAGAGATAACCACTCTTTTCGCACCTGCGGTAAGGTGAGCTTCAGCTTTTGCTTTATCGGTGAAGAAACCTGTACATTCCAGTACAACGTCAACATCATGTTCTTTCCAGGGAATTTGAGCAGGATCTTTTTGTGCGTAGATCTTTACTTCATCACCATTTACTATAATAGAGTTTTCGGTACTTTTTACTTCAGCATCGAAACGGCCCTGAGCGCTATCATATTTAAGAAGGTGGGCTAAAACTTTGGGACTGGTGAGGTCATTGATAGCAACTACATCTATGCCGTCCATTTTATAAATCTGGCGGTATACCAACCGGCCGATACGACCAAAACCGTTGATGGCCACTTTGACTGTGCTCATGATCTGGATATTTTGTGTTAGTTAAAAATTGCGGGGGCTAAGGTACAATTTTGGCGGTAAATGGATTTATGAAATTTGCGTTGAAAAAAGCTGTAACCCGTTGCGCTGCATGCTGACAGCGTTGAAAAAAGCCAAACTTGTAACGGATATTTACTTATGGGGCATTATCCTACTTTTTTAAGGGGCTTTTAAAACAAATTGAAAGCAAAAGGAGGCTACCGAAAGAAAACGGCTAACAACAAGAAAGCAGGACCAGCGCAGCTATTGTCGTTAAAAAAATAAAAAGATTAGTTCCAATATGTATTTGTGTTGCGGGAAGAGGAATAAGGACAAAAAAATGTATAGGGTGTTTGGAACCGGGTACATTTTCGGTAACCAAGGCGTAAGGCACCGTCGCAAAACTATGTTTTGCATATAGACGGTGTGGCCAGCCGTTTTTGAAAAAAAGTTGAAAGAAAATGATGTTTTTTTTGGTGAAATAAAGCCTATTCCTATCTTTGCACTCCCAAAAACGAGCCGCGTTCGTCTAAGGGCTAGGACACCACCCTTTCACGGTGGTGATACGGGTTCGAATCCCGTACGCGGTACAAAGGTTTCAACCTTGGCAAAATTGAAAGAGCTGTTCTGAAAAGAGCGGCTTTTTTGTTCCCCTGGCGGGGGGTAAATTGAAGAGATGAGGAAAAGTTGGGAGATGGTAAAACTGATCCCTATTTTTGCGCTCCTTAAAAACGAGCCGCGTTCGTCTAAGGGCTAGGACACCACCCTTTCACGGTGGTGATACGGGTTCGAATCCCGTACGCGGTACAAGCTTCTACATTCGAAGAAAATGCATTGGGTTGCTCTAACAAGAGCAGCCCTTTTTGTTTGATATTATTGTAGTTGCGCGCGAGGGCGGCATTGAGGCGGGGTGTTCGAAGCGTATGCCCGTCATATGTGAGACCACCTTCGAACACTTTCTTTAAAAGAGCCTGCTTACCGGCCAGTGAAATTTTCAAATAGAGATTTCTGAGATTCGTTAAAATGGGGATCGCCTGTTGAAGTTTTTCCAAAAGATTCGTGTGAGCATTGGCAAAGTTGCCGATTGTCGTTTCTAATACTCCCTTTTCAGCAGATAATTTGGCGAACCATTTTTTGTAGGTGACCATTTCTATTTCATCATTGATCATTCGTTCTTCCAACCTTTCTATTTTGATAATTACCTCATTTAACTTTTGCACCTGCGCTTCCTGCAGCAACTTTCTGTCATTCGTTTCCTGTTCCAGGCTTTGAGTGGCATACTTACTGATCTTATTAAGTTGTTGCGGTGTAAAACTCAAACCCATAAGCACCTTTTCAATCAGTTCGTGCATTTTCTCACCCCGGTAATTCCTGTTTCTTTCTTTTGGACAGCTATAGTACATGTAATATTTGTTCTTACCCTTGCTATAGCTGGCCGTTAAATGCCAGCCACAATCGCATTTAACGATGCCGCGTAAAGGAAAATCTTCCCTTGGTCGTGTACGGTACCTGGGCCGGTTATTTATTTTGTCGTTGGCAATCCAGAAATCAGCTTCACTTATTATTGGTTCATGCAAAGCCTTTACAAATTTCTCCGGCTCGCCATTATAGGCAGGCAGGCGTAACAAACCAGCGTAAAGAGGATTTGTAAGCACCCGCATGATGGCGCTGTTGCCAGACATGGTATATCCTATTTTGCGGGCTTCTTTCGAGATAAGCGAGGGCGAAATGCCATTGATGAATTGCTGGAAAATAAACCGGACAACCGGCGCTTTAGATTCGTTGACCTGTAAGGTTGGCCTACCTTCGCTATCTCTAATGTTATTATAGCCGAATGGCGCATTGTTAACCACCCTCCC
>CBIHPC010000473.1:0-4186 GCA_966211305.1 uncultured Niastella sp. | reverse complement strand
TTATTATGCTGCCTTTATATATGTTGCTGGCGCCGGGATAAGCAGTAATAAGGTGGGCAATATAACCACCTGTACAGCTTTCCGCGGTAGACATTGTTTTGTTCTTTGAACGCAACAGGTTGCTCAGCGCCAGGGGCAGCGACTGGTCTTCATCGGTAACAAGCCATTCCCGTACCAGTATTTTCAGTTTGTCGAATTCGGTATTCAGTTCTTTTTCGAGTTGTTCTTTGTTGGTGCTCCACCCGGTTATGCGCAACCGTACCATGCCGTAGTTGGGTAAGTAGGCCAGCTTCAAATGCGCAGGCAGCCGCTCTTCCCAATCTTTTATCATTTCAGCAACAAACGATTCGCCCACGCCGGCGGTAAGCATAGTGCGGTGATTGATAAACGGCATCGTGAACGTTTGTTGCAGGCGCGGAAGCACTTCATTAATGATCAGTCCCTTCATTTCATGCGGCACACCCGGTAAAGAAACAAATACTTTGCCTTCTTTTTCAAACCACATGCCCGGCGCTGTGCCGCGGGCATTGGGCAGTACGGTGCACACATCGGGTACTTCCGCCTGTTTCAGGTTGCGTTCGATGAGCGGGCGGCGAAAAACGACTTCAAACAAATACACCAGGTGTTTGCGCACATCTTCATTCATCACCAGTTTGCCGCCGAAATATTCGGCCAGCACCGGTTTGGTAATATCATCGGCGGTAGGGCCGAGGCCACCGGTCATTATAATAATGTTGGTATCGCGGCTTTCTTCATTCAGGGCGCGAACGATCTCTTCTTTGCTATCGCCTACAGCCACTCTTCTTTTCACCCATACGCCGGCTTTGTTCAGTTCCTGTGAAATGAAGGCGCTGTTGGTATCAATTACCTGGCCTATCAGCAATTCATCGCCAATGGTTATTATCGAGGCTACAATTTTTTCCATACCGGTCAATTAACGCAAATGTATGTTAATGGCGTGAAACGTGAGCGTTCTAAACGCTGGACAGTAATCGGCAATCGGTTTGAGTTTTGGAGGCGCAAGGTCTTAAAAAAATCTGAATAATCGCGAGGCCATTGACCATTGACCATTCACGTTTCACGATTGCTTGTGGCTTTTCACTAATTTGCCAAAATGAAGAAGTTACTTTTTTTGTTACTATTGGCCCAGGCACAAACAGGTATGTCGCAAAACATAGCCACCAGGCTGGCCGCTGCCATAAAACATTTTGAAGCAGACGCGCAGGTGCGGCACGGCATTATCAGTTTATATGTTGCTGATGCGCAAACGGGCAAAACGGTATATGACCACAATGCACAGATCGGTCTGGCCCCGGCCAGCACACAAAAGATCTTTACGAGCGTGGCTTCATTCGATCTGTTGGGAAGCGCATACCGCTACAAAACGGTGCTGGGTTATGACGGCCATATTGAGAACGGTGTTTTGAATGGCAACCTGCATATTAACGGTTATGGAGACCCCACATTGGGCAGTTGGCGCTGGAGCGATACCAAAGAAGAAGTGGTGGTAGAGAAGATAATGACCGCGCTTCAAAAAAGTAACATTAAAAAGATCAATGGCGATGTTTTGCTGAACGATGGGGCATTCTCTATTCAACCCATTCCCGGCGGTTGGATCTGGGATGATATCGGTAATTATTATGGCGCGGGTTGCTGGGCTTTCAACTGGCACGAGAACCAGTATGACCTGTATCTTCAGCCGGGAAAAAAGGAAGGCGATACCACTGATATCGTAAAAATAATTCCCCAGGGAACTACGGTACATGATCTCATCAACCACGTTACAACGGGTAAAAAGGGAAGTGGTGACAATGCTTATATTTATTTATCGCCTTATGCACGAGATGGATTTACGCAGGGCACGATACCGTTAGGCAGTCAGCCATTTGTAATATCCGGCGCTATTCCCAATGCACCCAAGCTATTTTCTTATTTGCTCGAAAAGGCCTTCGTTAAAAAAGAAATCCCATTCAATGGCAGTATCAGGCTTTTTTCGCGGGCAATGGCCGATAATCATAGCTGGCCGGTGATGCAAAAGACCATCTTTACCCTTTTGTCGCCGACAATAGATAGCATCAACTACTGGTTTTTGCGAAAAAGCATCAACCTCTATGGCGAGGCATTGGTAAAGGCCATGGCGCTGGAGAAAAACGGGCTGGGCGTCACCGAAAAAGGAATTCAGCTGGTACGTGAGTTCTGGAGCCAGCGGGGTATTGACAAAGGCGCTGTCAATATCGTCGATGGCAGTGGGTTAAGCCCGCAGAACCGGGTAACTACTCATGCAGAAGTTAAAGTATTGCAGTATGCCAGAACGCGTTCCTGGTACAAATCTTTTTACAATGCCATGCCCGAATACAATGGGATGAAAATGAAAAGCGGTTCCATTGGCGGAGCGCGTGCTTTTGCAGGTTATCATACCGCAAAAGATGGCAGGCAATACGTGTTTTCGATCATAGTAAATAATTATGAGGGATCTTCAGGCGAGGTGGTGAAGAAGATGTATACCGTGCTTGATGTGCTGAAGTAGGAGGTAGGTCTTACTTCGTTTTCAAAGCGAAAAATATGGTTTCAATTTATCGTATAGCTCCACCGGCATACTTGCCTTCTGCATGCCTCCTGAAGTAACAAAATATAGTACTACACGGCCAACCGTCAACAGTTTTTTGTTCTCGTTATATACTTCATGATGGAATTCGATCCTGTGACCGGCAGGTAATTCTTTGAGGGTGGTTCTGATGGTGAGCAGGTCGTCGTAATGCGCAGTGCGTAAGTATTTGCAATGCAGTTCAACAACGGGCATAATAACGCCCATAGCCTCCATATCCTTATACGTAAAGCCCAGTTGGCGGATCGACTCTGCACGGCCTACTTCAAAATACTGGGCATAATTACCATAGTAAACGACGTTCATCTGGTCGGTTTCGGCATAACGAACACGGATCTGGGTTTCTGAAATAAACATATGCTAAGTTGTGTACTGGGTGGTTTCAGGCAGTTTTGTGGTTTGAATCGTGAAACGGCAAACGTGAAAGGGTTCGCGAACTTTGAAAATTATTTGCGAACAGTCGCCGCCGGAAATTTATTGCAGATTGCATTTATGAGTCCCGAATTCAGGACTTTCACGTTTGCCGTTTCACGAAAATATTCATTATTGAACTATGACATATTTATTTTCCCATAGCCCCATCGATACTGTATTTCCCCGGTCCCATTAACAGAATGCTGAAAAAGCCGGCAAGATAAAGAACGGCAACTTCATTATCGCCGCGAAACCCTTTGTGGATCATGAAAACGGCTACTAAAAATGTGATTACAACCGGAATGGTCATAATACGGGTAAACAGTCCCAATATCACAAATACGGCACAAAAAACCTCAGCAAACAGTACCAGCATCAGCGAGGGCATGTGGCCAATGTGTATGGGGTCGGGAAAACTGTTTTGTCTTTCTGCAAAATGCTTTAGTTTGTCAATCCCATGGTTAACGAGGAGTAACATGCCGAAAGTGACCCGTAAAATTAACACGGCAATATTGAACGAGGTTTCGGAACAGGCGGTGCTCAATAGTCTTTTCATGAGTTCGTTTTTAGGAGACTCAAAAATAGGGTATTTGCTTTTTCACATTTAGTATTAAAAAGAATTGTTAATCCTGGTACTTATCCACATCTGTTTGGAACGATGTTTGGTTGGAGGTAAATAATTTAGAACCTTTACCTTGTTTTACCTATCACCTTAAGGACACTTTGAATGAAAAAAACGACAGCCTTCATAACCCTTTTAGGTCTTTTTCACTTTTCTTATGCGCAGCAAACCCGTGTAATAACTGATCCCCAGGCAACTTTCAAGCACGCCAAAGAATTATATCAACGCGAGCAATACAGTCTGGCATATCCTTTATTAAAGGACCTGCAGTTGCAACAAACAGCCATAGACCGTAGCAACCAGGCGATCAGCTACCAGGAAGTTAAATACTACACTATAGTGTGTGCGCTAAAGCAAAATGAGGAGGGGGCGGTATTAAAGGCACGAAAATTTATAGATCAGGAAGATAATGCGGCCCGGGTGCAAATGATGAGTTTTCATTTGGCCGAATATTATTTCCGGAAAGACGATCTGGCACAGGCTGCATCCCTGTACGAAACTACCGGCATTGCGAACCTGAGCAATCGCGAAATAGCCGATATGAA
>CBIHPC010000472.1:0-4195 GCA_966211305.1 uncultured Niastella sp. | reverse complement strand
CTAAATTGGAAAATTCTCAAAAAAGTCTCACCTTTGCTGCCCAATTCTTTTTAGAAGGCATTCGCCGGCAGGAAAACCCTGAATTACAACGGTGGATGGCAACTGAGGCTAAAGGGTTGTTTGAGAAGGCATTACAGCTTGCACCAAACAATGATTCGCTGAAAGTGGGATTAGGAAGTGCCATACTTTTCGGAAACCTGGGCGAGGGCCCAATGGAAGGGATCGGGAAGATCAGGGAGGTGGCGGAGAGAGATCCTGAAAATATGTATGCGCAGTTTATGCTTGGTCTTGGCGGTATGATCTCGGGGCAGTTTGATAAAGCAGCCGGCCGCCTGTTGAAAGTTGTTCAACACCAGCCAGAGAACATCGAAGCTATCCTGATGCTGGCCGACGCTTACGAACAACAAAAAGATAAGGCAAATGCGGTGAAATGGTACAATGAGGCTAAGAAGCATATTCAGAATGCCGAATTGACGAAGGAGATCGACGAACGTATTAAATTACTTGGTAATAAATAATTAAACCTTTCCGGTAAAAGACATTAGAAACATTATTATTTAATCTTAAACTCATTGGTGTTATATGCCTTGTGGTAGAAAAAGAAAGCGTCATAAAATAGCCACGCACAAGCGTAAAAAAAGACTTAGAAAAAACCGGCATAAGAAGAAGAACCGCTAGTTTTATCTTCTTGAAAAAGGTCGCGCCAAACGGCGAGGCCTTTTCCTTCTTTCGCTGAATCTAGTTACGTTGTCATTTATTACAGGTTACCTGCTATGCTGATTTTCTGATACCTGACAACTAATTCCTCTTCAGCACCTTTCCTTGTAGTGATGAGATGGTTTAGACGGTATAAAGACAGTACGCTTGAATAAGGAACTAATTATAAATGCAGCACCTCAGGGCGTTGAAATAGCGCTATTAGAGGACAAAAAACTCGTGGAATTGCATCATGAAAAAGCTGATGCAAGCTTCGCGGTGGGAGACTTATATCTCGGAAAAGTAAAGAAACTCATCCCCGGACTTAACGCTGCATTCGTTGATGTAGGTTTTGAAAAGGATGCCTTCCTTCACTACACTGACCTCAGTCCGTATGCCCGCTCCCTTTTGAAGTTTACCCAACAGGCCATTAGCGATAACAGCCAGCAGGGTTTCAACTTCGCCAACTTCCAGGTTGAACCGGAAATTATAAAAACCGGTAAGATCAATGAAGTACTGAGCGGCAAACCGAACATTCTGGTTCAGATATTGAAAGAGCCAATTGCAGCCAAAGGCCCCCGCCTTAGTTGTGAAATTTCTTTGCCTGGCCGCTTCGTTGTCATCACTCCTTTCAATGATATAGTGGCCGTTTCCCGCAAGATCCACTCTGCCGAAGAAAGAAAAAGATTACAAAAGATAGTGGAAGCTATTAAGCCAAAGAACTTTGGCGTAATAGTTCGTACCGCCGCTGAAGGAAAAAATACCGCCGAACTGCACGAGGACCTGGCCGCCCTGGTTGAAACCTGGGAAACCATTCAGGCAAACCTCAAAGGTGCAGTAGCACCCGCCAAGATATTGAGTGAGCAAACGAAAACCACCAGTATGTTACGCGACCTGCTGAATGAAGACTTTAACCGGGTGGTTGTAAATGACAGGAATATTTACAACGACACCCGCAACTACATTCAACGCATCGCCCCCGAAAAAGCAGAAATTGTCTCCTTCTATCATAATGGGTTGCCGATCTTCGATCAGTATGGTATTACCAAGCAGGTAAAAGCCGCGTTTGGTAAAACCGTTAACCTGCCCAGCGGCGCCTACCTCATTATTGAGCATACCGAAGCACTTCATGTAATTGATGTAAACAGCGGTTATAAAAGCGTTGGCAATAACCAGGAACAAAATGCCCTGGAAACCAACCTCGAAGCTGCTGCAGAGATCAGCCGCCAGTTGCGTTTACGCGATCTCGGTGGTATCATCGTGGTTGACTTCATTGATATGAAGCTGCCCGATAACAAACGAAAGCTGCTGGAGGCCATGGAAGAATGTATGCGTCCCGACCGGGCTAAACATGCGGTTCTTCCCATCTCCAAATTCGGGTTAATGCAAATAACCCGGCAAAGGATGAAACCTGAGGTTAATATCAATACCCAGGAAGTTTGTCCAAGCTGCGCCGGTACGGGAAAAATATCTTCTACCCTGTTGCTGGAGGATGAAATTGAAAAGAACCTCAGTTACCTCATCACCCACCAGCACAAAGACCTTACCCTGGTTGTACATCCTATTATGCATGCCTACCTTACAAAGGGTTCCATGTTCAAATCGAAACAATGGAAATGGCGCTGGAAGTACGGTCAGAAGGTAAAGATCAGGGAGAACACCAATTATCATCTTACCGAATTCCATTTCTTCGACAAACACGACGACGAGATCAAGTTGTAGCCTTTGGCTACAACCAATTGGCAATGGACAATGGGCAATGGTTCGCGATTATCGGACTTTCCGATTAATTACAAGCCGTTCAAATGAATTGCCGATAGCCAAATACTGTTGTATTTCGATCGCTTATTGCCTATTGCTTATTGCCTATTGTCTGTTAATCATGAGGTTTCGCCTATGGTTTGCTGTAATAATAAAATACACCGCATTTTTACTACAACAGATTGCCGATAAGCCCGCTTATTGCCGTCAATAACGATCATAGGCAGCCCTGCCAACATCAAACACATCCCAAAGCGCTTTACGGGCGATTTCAGCGCCTCTTTTTTTGTAGCAACTCCACGGAGGTTTTTATTTACAACCCGCCCTCTCTCATTTAAAAGGCCACTGTAGCATCTTCGGGAAGGTAAAAGATTTTTATTCGATGACGAAGCATTACATGAGCACCAATGATATATCAGGTTTTCTGTAACAGGTGAGCATTCTTTCCGGTTGTACGTTTACGGGAGGTATATAAAAAATAGGATCGGGCAAGAAATTGCCCGATCGAAATATAAAACCAGAAAGGCGTAGGGAAAAAAGTGAATCAGACATGTCAAAATTATTTTTAAATCTCGTATTGCAAAGGACAAATTGGTAAGTGTGCAGTTTTGGCAATAGGCGTGTTATTATGGTCGATAAGTGTGCAGCAAAAAATGCCAAATTACCTAGTCCGGCGCCATCCGTCCCTATTTTTGGGTAAGCTGTAGACAGTTTTTCAGCCACTCAACCCACCTTTACTCACCCCCAGGTGGTGATGCCGCCGGCGAAAGCCAGTCTTTTTTTCTAATCGAATTCTAATTTTTCCGGTTTCAGGGATCCCGGCCGGCATCCAGCTGCAGCCCTGCCATACCGTAGTTCCTGATCATCCTGTTTTAAGCCAGGCGGCTATCCGGTTCCCTGCGTTAAAGATTCGGGCTTCTTCCCAATAAAAAACCCCGCCCGATGGCGAGGTTTACTAACTCTCTAAACCAGTAATTACAATTATATAGTTGAGACTTCATTTCCCTGCCTTATGGCGAAGTATTGAAGCCGGATAGCCTTTCGGCTTACCCCCGGCCTTAACGCGGTTGGAAAAACCGGTTGCCTGTTATCGTTCCCCGCCTGCGTCCTATTAGGCTTATTTCTTAAGGCGCTGTTCTTAAACCCCTTACGCTTAAAACTTTCAAGCCTTACTCCCTGTTCCTGCCACCGAGGAATATAAATATATATTGTACCAAAGTAGCTATGGAAGCCAGCGCAGCTACCACATAAGTTAAGGCAGCCCATTTAAGCGCATCCTTAGCCTGGGGATATTCACGGTCGCCGGTAATATTTGAGCGGTTCAACCAGACCAGCGCCCTGCGGCTGGCATCCAGCTCAACTGGCAGCGTAATAACTGAGAATAAGGTAGTTAGACCAAAAAGTACAATACCTATCAGCAATAGGGCCGGAAACGCATTTACCATAATTACACCCAATAACAGGATCCACTGTACAATTCCTGAACTGAACATTACCACGGGAACCAGCTTGCTGCGCAGGGTTAACCATTGATAAGCAGTGGCATGTTGTACGGCGTGACCGCACTCGTGGGCCGCTACGGCTGCAGAAGCCACTGATATACCGTTATATACGTCTTCGCTCAGGTTTACCGTTTTTTTGGTGGGGTCGTAGTGGTCGCTCAGGAAACCATTGGTTGATACCACTTTAACATCATATATACCGTTATCGCGTAACATTTTCATTGCCACTTCCCTAC
>CBIHPC010000471.1:0-4196 GCA_966211305.1 uncultured Niastella sp. | reverse complement strand
CATAGCCGTCTGCCAGCAGGTAAACCTTTACGCCCCGCTTTGCGGCTTCCATCAGTGCAGAACCGACGGCTCTGCCTGTTTCATCATCTTCATAAATGTAAACCTGAAAATGGACGGTATGCTGCGCCTGGTTTATTAAATGGGGAAGAAGTGTAAAATATTCTCTACCGCCTCTGACCAGTTTGGTTTTGTTATTGGAGATGTAAGCCGACTTTTTATTATTTCCGCGCAACATAGCAGGCAAGCTATAAAAAAAAAATTACGCGGTGAAATACACGATCGGAATATAAAAAGAGCAGGTGTTACTTTTTACCGGGGTGTACGGTAATGATGCGTTTTGCAATGGTGAACTTTACGCCACCGGTATACTCGAGCATTTGCAGCACTTTATTTATGTCTGACTCCCGTTGTACTTCACCGCTGAAATGCAGGGAAGGCACGCCGGGGGCGTATGCAACATCCATGTCGTACCAGCGGGCCAGTTCGTTCATCACCATTTTAAGGGAAGTATTATGAAAAACAAATTCACCATTCTTCCAGGCGGTCTCCTGTTTTATGTCTGCGTCCTCAATGGTAACGGTGCTGTCGGAGGTAATTAGTTTTTTTCCGGGTTGCAGCATATTTGATCGGTTGTTCCGGTTCACTTTCACCAAACCTTCCACTACGGTTGTCTGCGTGCGGTTATCTTCCCTGTAAGCCGAAATATTGAATGCGGTGCCTATGGCCTGTACTTCCATATTATCGACCGATACAATAAATGTTTTTTTGTGGTTTGTTTGGGGGTTCACGGCTTTGGCCACTTCAAAATAAGCTTCGCCGGTTAGTACAACCCGGCGATCGCCTGAATTGAAATGAACGGGAAATTGCAGCGAAGAGGCGGAATTCAGCCAGATCCTTGTGCCGTCCTCGAGCAGCACCTGGTATTCGCCGCCACGGGGTGTACGTAATACATTGGTACCGGCCATACTGTTGTCCTCACCTGTTGATCTGTATTCCAGTTGGCCGTTCTGTTTTTTATGAATGGTTACATTACCTTGTTGTGCAATGTTGCCGTCATTGATCTCGCTTAATGGTATAGTAGAACCGTTGGCCAGTATCAGCACCGCTTTTCTGGTATCGGGCGGCGTGCCCGGTGTTTTCTTTTGCGCTACAATGACCGATTGCGGAATGGATGTTTTGGCAGGTTTATTCAACGCGAAATAGGCAATGCCCCCGGCAACCAGGAGCAACAGGGCCGCTGCCGTATACCACCATATTTTAAAGTAAACCCGTTTGCCGGTAATTTTTTGCGGGAAGATCTTTTGAGTTAATTTCTCATATGCAAGGTTAGGATCATATTTGTGTAATTCATTTAATTCGTCACCCAGTTTCTCCTGGTCCATCAGTTCTTCATATAAAAGATAATTATCGCCATTTTCCTGCAGCCAGGAATTCAGCTCCTGACGCTGATCCGCCGTCAGTTTATCCTGCATATCCCCAACAATGAGCGAGGCGATGTGCGATATTTTTTCTATTTGTTGTTCATTCATAAGAATAAGTTTGATTCTTGTTTTGATAGCCAGGTTTATATGAAACCGGTGGGTTTGAGCCGGTAAACTGAAGGCTATTAGAGTTTTTAAGTAATTCGCCTTCCTGCGCTATCAGAAATTCGTACAGCAATTTTGGTGTTGTGAACTGATATTATTGTAAAAACAACAATTGTTACGAGTTGTACTAAAGGGTTTGGAGAAATCTTTAATAAATTAACAGGTTTACAGAAAATTATTTAAGGATTGGGTAGGAATGCTAATAGTTTAGCCATGATACCCGGGGTTTACGTTAAAATCTCGCAAGCCAGGATAAATTTAATGTGTACGGAAAGGGTGAAGGCAGGTTGACAGACAAATTTTGAATTCAGGAAGCGATCATTGGGAACTTCAAAATGCACCCCTCATATATTATAAAACAGTTTATGTTTACGATTTACCTAAACAAAATGGTAAAAACCTGAAAGGATATGATTATAATCAAGCAAAGTAGAGGAATTGCTAATATGAAGAAGGATTTTGTGAACTGATGGGGGTATTTGCGAGCAAATTGCCGATATGCAATATGCAATTGGAAGGAGTGGAAAGGTTTCAGTTTGTAGTTTGTAGTTTGTGGTTTGTTGTTTGTTGTTTGTGGTTTGTGGTTCGCGGTTCGCGGTTTGTGGTTTGTGGTTCGCGGTTCGCGGGTTCTAAGTTGCCGGTTGCCGGTTGTAGGTTGCTGGTTGCCGGCGGGGTTAGTTGCCAGTACCGGTTGCCGGGGTGCCAGTACGGTTACCAGTTACCGGGTACCGGGTGCCAGTTGCCGGTGACCGGTAACTGGTTACAGGTTTGCCGGGTGGCAGTTGCTGGTTGCCGGCGGGGTTAGTTGCCAGTACCGGTTGCCGGGGTGCCAGTTGCCGGTGACCGGTTGCCAGTTACCGGGTTTTATTCGGATCTGGTGGTTTTATTCAGGTTTTCCGGATCTGCGTCTTATAACAATTGTCAATCGACCGGTCAATTCAGGTTCCTAAATACACAATTGCCGATCCTGAGACCCTGCCAATTCGGGTTTCAGATTTTCGGTCCGGGTTCCCGGCTTCTTTTAAATATCTTAAACAAGTAGTAATAATCAAATAGCTTTAAAGTTATAAACGGTGCTATTAATCTTTTGAAGACCCTTGCCACGGAGTTAATTCGTCAACCCGTTCACAACCCGTCAACACTCCTCTTCAGCGGCCCGGGAGTATAGAAATAGGAAAGCCGGGTAAGACTACCCGGCCGTGGGGGATTCCTGCGCCTCTTCTGTACCTGGAAGAGGGTAATTGATGCACATGAGGAATGCGAATGAGAAAAAACTACCTAAGCGGTTAGGAAAATATTGTATAATATCCACAGCAAACAACCGATGCCTGCATGGGACATAAATCTCCTTTAAACATACTAATCAGAAAGTGCCTTTGGAATTGAACTACTAATGTGGAGCCTTCAGATGATTGTGAAATACACGGAATATATTCCTGTGTGTATTGAAGGATTCGGTTTCGTTTTTTACCTGACAAAGCAGGGATTAAGGGTGTAACTTTTTATAGAGATGTTCTTAGTTTTTAAAAAAAAGGGAGAGTAGAAACACTCCCTTGTAGTGACCCAACCAAACAGTCACATGAGATTCCCGCTCGACATTCCGTCTTTTCGTCTGGCTGAAAGAACGAAAAGTACAGATGCATACATCGGGCGGACAAAAAAGGCCATTTGACAGGCTATTTGTTCATTTATTGTTCAGGGTTATATATAACCCAAACACATGTTACAGTTTAAAGAGCTTTGTTTACGTTGCTATTACAGGTTGGTCTGTTTTAAACACGTACAACGTTTACTGTATCTTCTTAAATATTATTTAATAAAATTGCCAATGTGTTTTAGATGGCTATACTTTATAAACAATACTCATTAAATATATTTAAGAGTAAAAGCTGTTAGATCCCGCACGGCCGAATAAATTAACCAGTTTAGTATTAAAACAACTTTAGTGGCTTTTATTACTATTCCAAATGAAAAAATTTTTAATAAAAATGGTTGAATGAGTAGTAATACCTATCAAAATCATGCTTTTGGTCATAAAAACGCACCTTAAGCTGGCATTGGCAGGTTTTGATAGTGGTCTGAAGTTGACCGTAGAAAGGAACATAAAAGAAGCAATGACATAAGATCGCGATCGCGCAGTCTTATTTTTAATAATTGTATAGCCCTGGCTTTTTGATTTTTAACGGTATGAACCGAAATATTTAGCAGGCCGGCTATTTCCTGGTTCTTCATGCCTTCGAAATAGCCCATCTTTAAAACTTTACGGCATTGTTCGGGTAAATTATTGATCTCCTGCATGATCTCTTTCAATACCTCGGCCCTGATCATTTCATTCAATACGAATTCCTCTTTTTCCCCTGTTAAATAAGCCAGTTGCTTTTTACTGAGCGAATCGCGTTTGGCTTGTTTTAATTGGTTTAAACAGGCATTACGTACCGTTATATACATGAAGGCTTTTAAATTCTGCAGGCTTTCAAAGTCTGTACGCTTATTCCATAATTTTACAAAAGATTCACCGACAATATCTTCTGCGGCAGCACTATCGGCCAGCAACCGCTCTGCAAAAAGACATAAAGGACTATAGAACAGCTTTAACAGGGATTGTAAAGC
>CBIHPC010000470.1:0-4214 GCA_966211305.1 uncultured Niastella sp. | reverse complement strand
GTTTTAAATAGTTCGATGAATTCATTTATTTCATTTACCAGGTCTATGTTGGCAAACCGTATATCCGCATATTTATCCTTAACGGCGAGGTT
Source organism: uncultured Niastella sp. (assembly GCA_966211305.1). GTDB lineage: Bacteria > Bacteroidota > Bacteroidia > Chitinophagales > Chitinophagaceae > Niastella. The sequence goes on along the minus strand of CBIHPC010000470.1, from coordinate 4,122 downwards.
TGTTTGCAGGTCCAATAATAAACAGTGCTCCGTGTAATTGGTGAGGTCGGCTTCGAAGGCTTTTTGAGCGCTTTGTTCGCGAAAAAGATTGATCAATGCAGGATGCTTGACACGGTTATGTTCAAATTGGTATACAGTTTCAAAATAAATATTGCCGAAGCTGCTATCCTTGGTAGCAAGGTTTAAGCCGCGTAAGGCGGAATAAACGGGATAGCGCTTTTCCACTTTCTTTTTGAAAACGGGGACGGCTTTTTGTAAGATTTTCCAGAGGTCTACCAAAAACTTCAATTTTATCATGCGATAACGGTTAAATGTTGGTGTAGGGCGAAACGAGGGGACGAGGTTTAAGGGCCATGTAAGGTACAAAGAATGCTAAGAGAAGTTCATAAAAAGTGTGATAACAGACAGGCGGCATGGTGTTTTATGCGGGTGCGTGGCTCATGTGTTTTGCGCCTGGCCATTGGTTGCGGAGGTATGATAAAGCTCTATCGGTGGGCCGAAAGGTTAAGCAAGGTTATTCGCGATATGTAAGATTAGATCCATTGCCCTTTTCGGGACCGTTGACGGATGAAACACGCCATTTGCTCTTTCGGTAGCTCAAAATAATCGGCTATCCGTTCAATGGTGTAATCGGGTAAAAACTTGATTTCTTGGCGAAGTGCCTCAAGAATTTTTGGCAAACCATAAAACCGGATCAATTCTTCCCATTCCGTCTGTGTGCCGCGTTCCAACACCCGCTCGATGACACTCCGGTAGCAGCGGTGCCAGTTGATCTCAGAGTATCGCCAATCCCAAAACAGCGCTTTATCGAAGTTTGGGTTTGTTTTTAAAACCACAGGTGTTTTAGTTGCCATATCACATAAATATAAGGGAATAACCGACCCGGGCCATATTGTAAACCGTTAGCGACAGCGTAATTGTTATGCGGTCTGGTAATTCCTTTTCTACACCCCGTCATGATAGGTCTATTTTCGGTTGCCCGGTTTTGTCAACATGATAAAAATAGAAGAGGCTGGATAGACATCCGGCCTCGATTAAAATCCAATATCCTATGAAAAACCGCAGCGAAAATAGCAGAATTGCCACGGCTTTCACACCGGGTGTTTGGGTATTAAGGGTTCATTCAACGGTTAATTGACGGTGATCAAAAAAGTGCGTACAACACTGATCCGCGCGGACCATGTAGGGTAACCGGTTTATCAGGCACATGGTGCCGTAGGTTCCACGAAAAACATTTTAGTTCACGCGGACTTCTTCTTCGCGGGCACCGCCCCCGACACGGCTCCGTTTACGCGCGGCAGCAGCGCTGCCAAATCGGTAGTTAAAGGCCAGGCGTACACGCCGTGTATCGGAACGGCTGGTCTGGATACTTCCGGCGCCGTGCAGGCCAAAGGTGGTCGTCTGCAAGCGGCGGGTATAGAAGATATCATCCAGACCCAACCGCAATGTGGCCTTTTTAGCCCAAAACAGTTTTTGAACCGCAAGGCTGGCTGTGCAAAACGGATCGGTAATCGTTTGCCCGCCTTTGTGCGTGCTGGCATAAAAGCCGCTGACTTCTACACTCCACTCTTTTTTGAAACGGAACCCGTTGTTCAATTGCAGTTCACCGGTGGTAACCTGGTTGTTAATCTGCTGCCCGTAGGCGGCCCCCTTGTTTACGAGATGAAATAAAATAAGGGTGGCGTTCAGGTTCCAGCCTTTTACCGGCGAAACGTTCACATGGGGCACCAGGTTTATAAAACGGTTGGAACCAAAATTCGACCTCGATGCCCTCCGGTACCACTCCATCACCGATCAATTCGCGCCGTTCCGGATGCTGGCCCGCGACGGCCTTTTTCCGCGCGATGCCGCCGAGCAAAGGCATTTTTGCGCGTGTGCACCGGTCTTTTATTGTAGGCAAGGGAAAGATCAGGCATATTGAAGGAAACCGGGTATTTGTTTCCAAGCATGAGATTCCGATCAGCAACCAGTATAAGGGGACGTTCCTGCGGGGGTTGGGGCTGGTGTAAGGAATCGGTTGGCCGTTAGGGATGGGTCCGCTATAGCGCGCCGGCCCGGATAAAATATTCAAACGCTGTAAATGGAATCGTGGGGATGAGCGTTTCATACGTTGTAGAGGCTTGTACGTCTCAATACTTAAACGAAATGTTATGATTGGGCTTCCCTGGATTGTCGAACAGATTATTCGAATTACCTGGCCGAAAAAAGACCGGGTCCCTCTTCCCACGCCAGATAAAAGCAGGCCACCCATTGGCAGCATGAGTTACCGGCGGACTTTTATGGATTAATACCCGTTGGAGGCGGACCAAAACGTCTTTTCCTTCCAGTTTACCCTGCGGCTGCGTCGCAAAGGGGCTAAAGCTGCGTAGAAGCTGCTGCCGGTGCCGTAGCGGCGGATCAAAGTACAAACCATACTTTTTGCGCTCTTTTTTTGAACCAAAAAAGGATAGCTTATAACAAAGATGGGATGAGTTGTCCTTTTTGACCGTTTGACTGCGATTTCTGCTTTTATTTGGGGCATGAAAGGCAAGAAAAACACTGTTAAGAAGCTGAACCCGGCTGACCTGCAGCCGGTTCGGAACTTCGATGAATTAGCAGCGCAATTGCCCTACACCACGATTGCGCGGAAAACGAAGACCGATAAGCGGCGTATGAAACGGCTGCTGAGCGGTGGCGTGGGAGACATGACGCTGGGCGAACTGTATAAAATTGCCGAAGTGATCGGCATGCCTCTGGAGCAACTCAGGGACCTGGCCATTGCCAAAATTGAAGGTCCGGGGAAAACAAAGCGCCGGTGAAGGTCGTTGCGCAGCCCATGCGCCCCCGTGATCAGGCTCGTTTGGAGGCTGTCCGCTTGCGCGCAGGCTGTGGCAGTTCGCCGATCGCGATTAGGATCTGTTCGGATGCAACGGCAAAGGCATCAAAGATGGCCGGTGAACTCAGCTTGCGGAACTTCTTCAGGTCCGCATCGGTTATGTATTTGTGTTTGTAGGGCGTTCCTTTTTTGCCCGCTTTTTTGCGGTTGTGGGCCGTATAATTTCGCAGGTCTTTGACACGGTACGATTTAAAAAGTTTTTTATAGTGTGCAATGGCCTTGTTCAGGGGCGGGTGGTCACCGGCATAATGGTGTTTTTCAAATTGGGTTTCCAACTCATCCAAAAAGGCGGCTGCCCGAATCACAAGGTAGGCATACACGGAACTCATGATCGTGCCGTTTACGGTGGATGGATCATTTGCATAATTTTCATAGGTCTGCCGCCCGGCTTTAGTTACCTCGTATAGGGAATTATGCAGCTCGTTTAAAATACGGATAGAGGTTTTGCGTTCCCGGCTCATAAGCGATTAACAGGTTTTATGGGTTTTAGTAATGATGGTAGCGACGGCGAAAGCCGTGCGGATGGCCGCGCGGAAGTGCCGGCCATATGGAAAAAACACATCGGATAAGGCGTACCAAATGACCACCTTACACATGGAGGCAGAATAAATGTGAGTGGCCGCGGTGGCATTTGTTGTCAAGTTACCGCATTTATTGTTTTACTATAGGATTTGCCCCGTTCTTTCTTGAATGAAGCTGCAATCCCCGACTACATATGAAACAAGTCATCTTTGCGGTTACTGTAGGGCTGCTTTTTTCATCCTGCTTAAAGAAACCCAGTTATGAGCGGTGGCCGTACCAGGTGGAAGCAACACAGGAGGTAACGACCAATTTCATTCGATTAAAAGACCTCTATGGCGGCTACCGGGTGGACAGCAATTATACGGCGCTGACCTTTCTTAACTTTTACGCTTTCCCCTCGTTTACAGATACGATCGACTCGGTCCTGCAGAAGGAACAGCCGATCAAGAATGCCTATTACCGGCAGTATAAGGGCACCTGGACGATGCGCTATGTCGGAAGCGTTCCGCTGGTACAAGCCGACAGTTTAAAACTGCGCACAACCACTCGCGATGATTTTAACGAACAAGTCCTCACGCTCTCCATTGATCGCCGTTTATTGGGTAAACCCCTGTTTGAAGTATGGCACAAACCAACAGGAACCGTGTATGCCCGTTATACGGCGGCGCAAGGCGGCGGCCGGATCGAGCTGCGTTTTTCGGGTGCGCGGGGCGCCCGTCTTGATA
>CBIHPC010000469.1:0-4223 GCA_966211305.1 uncultured Niastella sp. | reverse complement strand
TTGAACTGAGCTATGAATAACATACGTCATCAACGTCGGATAACGATTGCGTCAACAATGAGAGCAGCTATCCTTTACTTATTTGTCTTATATGCCGTGCCCGCTTTGGCCCAGCGAAGCGCAAAAGGGCACGCTGAGCCGTGGCCTGAATGGAAGGCGATCCAGCGTATGAAGACAGGTGACCAGCGACTGTTTGCGCTCGACTGGTATATGCGCCGGCGGACGGGCGACAGCGTCGTTCTTGGCCTTTGCAATCACGGGGATACGAGCCTGGTCCTGAAGTTGAACTTAAACGCTGAAAACCGTCTGGCCCTCCATGATTTTGTTGCCATCCCGGACTTCTTGCTTACCGATACACTGATAATGACGCAGATCATGTATCAGAATTACCTGTGGCTGGTAAAAAAGATGGGTGACAACATCTTTAAGTCACTGCCCACGAAAATGGGAGCATACAAACACCTTCTTGTTTTTTTCCGTCTGGCGGCAAAGGAGAAATATTTTTATGCCGATCTGGAGCAGCGCGGCGATTCTACAAAGATTATTACGGCCGATTTTGTGTCAAATGCATACCAGGTTCTTGAGTGGGATGAGTCGAAATATTTATACCCCGAGCTCTATTTGACGGAAAGGGCGGACCCCGTACCGGGAAAGACCACCTTGAGTGTGCCGGACGAAGTGACCATTATAGGAAAGTTGCTTGATCCGATGTCGCTGGTAGGTGTAGACGTGCCGCGTAAAGACACACCGGGAATCATTTATTACAACTATTACGATGACAGCTACCCGAGTCTGGATTCGGCGAAAAAAGACACACTCGCACAGTTCGTGGGCAACGTGATTCAATTTTCTGCATTTGACAACAGGGATAGTACCGACTATTACCCGAAGTTAGCGGTTGAGTTTACCAGTTCCAAAGACAGCGTCTTTCAATCCTGTGCCTTCGATACACGTAAGGGGCCAATGCCTAAAAAAACGATGTCCACAAAAGAATACGTGGATGTTATCCTCGGTTGTCTTCCACGAAAAAGTGACCATGACATCATTGATTATAAAAAGGCGAAAACGCTTTTTGTGAGTTTTGTTCCGGAGAGTCCGGCGTTCTGGACCTATGGAAGGGAAAAGGGGTATTATACGTATTTAGCGTTTTTCCTGTATCATAAAAAGTTAAGACACCAGCGCGATGTGAAGCGCATTTATGTCCGCTTTAACCATCCGGATGGAACGAAGCCGACCGAATTTTCCGACGAGCTCGACAGCGCGATTTTTAAAGAAATGTATGCGTGGCCATTTTTCAGTATTTCAGGCGTGGGGCCGGGTCCCTTTAAATATAAAAAATGATCCCGTTTTGAAGACGCACTAATCACCTTAACCAATTACCATGACCAAGATTCAATTGAGCACCGTTATCCTTAACGCTTTTTTATTCGCACACTGCACAAAGCTGGTAGGAGTCGATCCGCCGACGGACACGAAAACGACGGCCGAAGTATTTGCGAACGACTCCCTGGCGCAAGCCGCGGTAACGGGCTTGTACATCCATGCCATGAGCAAAACGAAATACTTGCTGAACGGCGGTATTACGGTCTTTGCCGGTCTTTCCTCCGATGAATTGTTGCTAACTACCTCTGATCGCTACGAATCACCTTTTGCCGAAAACGAAATCTCCGTCAATAACCCCTTAAATTATGATGGCCTCTGGACGGCCGCCTACACAACGATCTTTAAAGCGAACATGTGCATGGAAGGTCTTAACGCCTCTACCGCACTCAGCCCGGCACTGAAAAGCCGCTTGCTCGGTGAAGTGACCTTTATGCGGGCGCTTTGTTTTTACAGCCTTGTAAACCTGTATGGAAAGGTACCGCTGACGGTAACAAGCAGCCCGGAACAAAACCGTGTCTTGTCCCGCTCGGATGTGCGGGACGTCTACCGGCAAATCGGTACCGACCTGCTACGCGCGGATTCCCTGCTGCCGGATACAGGAGAAACGAGCTACCCGACAGGGATGGCCTGTAAAGCGCTCCTGTCGCAGCTTCAGCTTTACCAGAAAGACTGGCAGGCTGCCGTCGCACTGGCCAGTGCCGTCATTGATGCCCGATCCTATTCACTGGAGACGGATCTTGACCGCGTGTTCAGGGCCGATAGCAAGGAAACCATTTTTCAACTGGCGCCCGTCATTTCATCAATTCAGACGGCTGAAGGCAAAATTTTTATCCCGGCGTCTGAGCATACGAAGCCTGCTTACCATCTTGGGCAAGCACTGTTAGGGGCCTTTGAGCCCGCTGATCAAAGAAGAACACATTGGGTGGGCGTGCAGACCTACAATGCTACCGCCTATCATTATCCCCATAAATACAAAAACGCATCGGCTAACGGAATCAACTCCGAGTATAACATTGTCCTCCGGCTGGCACAGCAGTATTTAATCCGGGCGGAGGCCCGGCTAAAGCTGGGTAATGTGACCGGGTGCCTTGAAGACATGAACACCATTCGCAGCAGGGCGGGCCTGCCCGGTCTTCTAGCCGGGTTGTCGGCGCAGCAACTGGCAGCGGCCTTGGAGCAGGAAAACAGGATCGAGTTTTTTAGCGAGTGGGGCCATCGCTGGTTTGATTTGAAACGTTGGGGGAAGGCTGCAGAGGTGTTGGCGCCGGTTAAGGGTGGTTTTCCGCCCGCTGCCCACCTCTACCCCATACCGCTTCAGGACATCCAACTTAACAGCAACCTGGACCAAAACCCCGGGTACAACTAACAACGATCATCTACCATACCCCATAATCATTCCTTATGACCAAATTTCAACCGATACCCAGCCTCCTGCTTCTTGTGGTGTTAACGGCCTTCACGGGCTGTAACAAATTATTGGATGCCGGCTCGCCCCGTACGACCAATGAAGATGTCTTTTCAACCGATTCGCTGGCGCTTGCGGCCACGGTTGCCATTTATACCGGCTTTATGTCCGAAAACCTGAACCTGTTTAATGGAGGGGCCAGTTGGCTTGCGGCCCTGTCAGCGGATGAATTAGCGCCCAGGTATCCCGAGGCGGATGCGGAGTTTTATGTAAACGATATTGATCCGAAAAACTCGATCCTGCGCGATACCCTGTGGACAACGGCCTATAAACGCATTTACCAGTGTAATACCCTGGTAGAAGGATTGACGGCCCCCAACTCCATTTCGGAAAAGGTAAAGGCGAGGGTGATGGGCGAAGCCCGGTTCTTAAGGGCGTTTTGTTACTATTATTTAACAGCATTTTTCGGCGACGTACCGCTGGTTTTGGAGACGGACGCCAAAAAAACAGCATTTCTGCCCCGTGCGCCTGTTGCGGAAGTATACCGGCAAATGATCGCAGACCTGCTGGCGGCGGATGGGCTGCTGACAAACGATAATTCCAATGCCTTTACACGAAAACTCGCCTGCCAGGCGCTGCTGGCGCGGGTGTATCTGCATGGCGAAGATTGGGCTAACGCTGAAAAATACAGCACGGCGGTGATCGGTTCGGGCCTGCTCACGCTCGAAACGGATTTGGAGCAAACCTTTCTCCGGCCCAGCAAGGAAACCATCTTTCAATTGGAGCCGGTAAGCCGCCCCTACAATGCGATGGAAGGGCACTTGTTCGGGGTGCCGGCCTTTGATAAGGCCCCGGTCTATGATCTGTCGCCCGGGTTGGCAGCGGCTTTCGAAGCCGGGGACAGGCGCCAAGCGCATTGGACAAAATCCTATACCGTAGGCGGCGTCACTTACCATATCCCTTATAAATACAGGATCTATTGGTCCGGATCGGCCTCCAACGAATATAATGTCGTGCTGCGGCTGGCCGAACAATATTTAATCCGGGCGGAAGCAAGGGCACGGCAGGCCAATATAGCAGGCGCCGTGGATGACCTCAATGTGATCCGCCACCGGGCCGGTCTTCCGGGCTTGTCCCCGACCATGTCCTCTGGTGAATGCCTGCTGGCGATTGAAAAGGAACGGCGTCTGGAGCTGTTCACGGAATGGGGGCACCGCTGGTTTGATCTGAGGCGCACCGGCAGGGCGCATGCCGTGCTAAGTCTGGTGAAAGGGCCGTATTGGGATCGCACCGACCAACTGTACCCAGTACCCGAAGCGGAGATCCAATTGAACCCGCATTTAAGCCAAAATGAAGGTTATTACTAATTCCAACTAACAACGCGCGTATGCGAAAACTCCTTTACCTGACCGTTATATTCTTCGCCGTGGCCTGC
>CBIHPC010000468.1:0-4223 GCA_966211305.1 uncultured Niastella sp. | reverse complement strand
CTAACTATTTTTTTATGAGTAAACGAATCATTAAAAAAGTAGCTGTTTTGGGCAGTGGAGTTATGGGCTCCCGTATTGCATGCCATTTTGCCGGTATTGGGGTTCAGGTGTTGTTATTAGACATGGTGCCTAAGGAGGCGGTGGAAAGTGATAACAAAGCTGCCCGCAATAAGCTGGTCAATGACGCCCTCCAGGCAGCTTTAAAAAGTAATCCTTCTCCTGTTTACACTAAAGATGTGGTGAAGAAGATCACCACCGGCAACTTTACCGATAACCTGAAAGATATCTCCGGTTACGACTGGATCATAGAGGTAGTTGTTGAACGGCTTGACATTAAACAACAGATCTTTACAGAAGTAGAAAAGTACCGCAAACCCGGTACGCTTATTACCTCAAATACATCGGGCATTCCTATTCACCTGATGGCGGAAGGCAGAAGCGATGATTTTAAAAAACACTTCTGCGGAACGCACTTTTTCAATCCACCGCGTTACTTACGATTACTTGAAATAATTCCAACACCACATACCGATGCGGCAGTGGTTGATTTTTTAATGCAGTATGGTGATCTGTACTTAGGTAAAACCACCGTGTTGTGTAAAGACACCCCGGCATTTATTGCCAACCGTATTGGCGTTTATGGTATCATGGCCATTTTTGGCCTGGTTGATAAAATGGGCCTCACTGTCGATGAAATAGATGCTTTGACCGGCCCGATCATCGGCCGCCCGAAATCGGCCACCTTCAGAACTGCCGATGTGGTAGGTATCGATACGCTGGTGAAAGTAGCAAAGGGCGTTTATGACAATTGCCCCAACGACGAGCACCGCGATACATTTGCAATACCGGCCTGGCTTGAAAAAATGGTAGCCGGCAACCAGTTGGGCGATAAAACCGGCCAGGGCTTTTTTGTTAAGAAGAAAGGAGAAAAAGGCGAGAAGGAAATTTATTCCCTCGACTTCAAAACTTTTGAATATAAACCGCGCACCAAAGCAAAGTTTGCGACAGTGGAAGCTGCCAAACCCATCGATGATCTGAAAACAAGGTTGAAAGCCTTGTGCGGCGGCACTGATAAAGCAGGAGATTTTTACCGCCATTTTCATTACGGACTGTTTTCGTATATCTCACACCGTATTCCCGAGATCTCTGATGAAATATACCGGGTAGACGATGCCATGATGGCCGGCTTTGGCTGGGAGATCGGCGCCTTTGAAAGCTGGGATGTATTGGGCATAGAAAATACGGTGCAAAAAATGAAAGCTGCCGGTTACGCTGTTGCCCCCTGGATAAACGAGATGCTGGAAGCCGGTGCAAAAACCTTCTACAAGGTTGAGAATGGCAAACGTTTATATTATGATGTAGCTTCCAGATCATATAGATCATTGCCCGGCGGCGATGCATTTATTGTGATGAAGAATTTTGAGAACCAGACCGTATGGAAAAACAGCGCCTGCCGCCTCTATCATTTGGGCGACGATGTACTGGGCCTGGAGTGGTATACGAAAATGGGAAGCATCGGCGGTGAAGTACTGGAAGGCATACAAACAGCTATTACAAAAGCAGAAGATAACTATAAAGGTGTAGTAATTGCGAATGACAGCGCAAATTTTAGCGCCGGCGCCAATGTAGGCATGATTTTTATGCTTGCAATAGAACAGGAATATGATGAGCTCGACATGGCCATTCGCATGTTCCAGAACACCATGATGCGGGCACGCTATTCTGCCATTCCTGTAGTTGTTGCACCACATGCCCTTACGCTGGGCGGTGCCTGCGAATTAAGCCTGCATTCCGATAAAGTTTGCTCTGCTGCAGAAACCTATATTGGTTTGGTTGAACTGGGGGTTGGTCTTATACCCGGCGGTGGCGGCACAAAAGAATTTGTTTTACGCGCCGCAGATGAAATGCACGAGGACGAACCGGATACCATCACACTTAAAAACCGATTTCTTACCATAGCCACGGCCAAAGTCGCTACTTCGGCCCATGAAGGTTTTGAACTGGGAATCTTACGCAAGGGAAAAGATGAAGTAGTATTGAACCAGGGCCGCCGTATTGCTGAAGCCAAAAAGAGCGTGATCGAACTTTTTGACAGCGGTTATGTTACACCCGTACAACGAACCGATATCAAAGTATTGGGCCGTTCGGCACTGGGCGCTTTATATGCCGGTATCAATGGCATGTGGCGCGCAGCCTATGCTACCGATCATGATGTAGTAGTTGCTAAAAAGTTAGCCTACGTTATGTGCGGCGGTGATCTGAGCGAACCCACGCTGGTATCTGAACAATATTTACTGGACCTTGAGCGGGAAGCATTCTTATCACTGTGTGGTGAGAAGAAAACCCTGGAAAGGATCCAAAGTGTTTTGAAAGGCGGAAAGCCTGTCCGCAATTGATAATCAGGCGTCACATGAGAAAACTATGGCGTTCCGATTCTTCGGGGCGCCTTTTTTCTTTAAAAAGGCATAAAGGCAACGAGGCATAAAGGCATAAAGATCGTGACGCCTTAATACTTAAAACTTATAACTTAGAACTTAAAATGGGTGAAGCCGAACTACATACCATCACTAATCAACTGGTCATTCATTCAGTGATCGTTATTTATGGTGACGCGGCTACCAAAGAACTTTCCATTCAAATTGCCAATGATATCGGCAAACACTGGAATGAACCAAAAGCCAGCGTAAAGATCAACGGCGAAATGTATAATGTGCACTTTGAAATTGACGGTATGTACGAACCCAACCTCGACCCTGAAAAAGTATGGTACAACGATAACCCGCGTTATAATTTCTTTCGCATTGAAGAGTTTGCAGCCGGCAATATTTCTTTTGTAGATGGCATCGGCTGCAATACCGGTTACTTCAAACTCGATAATCTCGTACAAACCTCTACCACCGCCGCCCATGAATATGGGCATACCCTCGGGCTGCTTCACCCTGAGGTACTTGATATAAGAGGAAAGTCTACGCCAGGCATCATGTATCCCCGCGGAACCATAGTTGACCCGCCCTTTCAATACGACCCCAATGCCAAAGCAGGCGGTGCCGGCGGCACCATGAACCCGGTTCACCGCAAAGTGCTGGCAGTTGAAATTGAAGCATTAAAGCTGCATAAGCTGTTCTTTACTAATGGAAAGGCGGTTGTGGGCGAATTCAGCAGCCTGTACCACCAAAAGCACCACCCGCCGGTAACCTGACAAAACTCCTTTGTTTATTTTTCCTGCGTACCGCTGGTAATATTTGGCTCACCGTAACGACAAACTTGTTGTATTTTCTTTTTTTGTTGCTCAATCACCAGCTAAACAGGTAAACATGGCTATTCTTACCGTTGAGAATCTGTACAAGAATTACGGCTCCATACAGGCGTTAAAAGGCGTTTCGTTTTCCGTTCCCAAAGGGTCGGTTTTCGGCATCCTGGGGCCTAACGGCAGTGGCAAAACGACCCTGCTGGGCATTATCCTCGATGTATTGCGCGCCACTTCGGGCTCCTATAAACTATTCGACCAGGCCCCTACCCATGTGCAGCGCCAGCAGATAGGCACCTTGCTTGAAACACCCAATTTTTATCATTACCTCAATGCGGTGCAGAACCTTACAATAGCAGCCGCCATAAAACAGCGCGGGAAAGCCGATATCGATAACGTGTTGAAAATGGTGAATCTCGAGCAACGCAAATTCTCGAAATTCAGCACCTATTCATTGGGAATGAAACAACGGCTGGCCATTGCCGGCAGCCTCCTTGGCGATCCCGATGTACTCGTTTTCGACGAACCAACCAATGGCCTCGACCCCGTGGGCATTGTGGAGATCAGGGAACTGATAAAAAAATTAAGCAACGAAGGCAAAACCATTATTATGGCCAGCCACCTGCTCGATGAAGTGGAGAAAGTATGTACGCATGTGGCCATTCTGCAAAAGGGCACGCTCCTTACCCACGGTCATGTTGATGAAATACTGGTTACGGAAGATATTGTTGAAACCGGCGCCACCGACCTGCGGCAGCTGCATTCCATTCTTGAACATTATCCCGGTGTAAAAGCTGTGCATGTGAAAGGGCAACATGTAGATGTTTCGTTTTCTGCAGGCACCGCCCACCTTGAAGCGTTGAACCGCTTTTGTTTCGACAAAGGCATTACGCTTAATCACCTGCGGCTCAGGAAAAAAAGCCTTGAAACCAAATTCTTTGAACTTACTCAAAATAATAACTAGTATGGGCCAGCT
>CBIHPC010000467.1:0-4235 GCA_966211305.1 uncultured Niastella sp. | reverse complement strand
ATACTCCATGGCCTTTGCCACCGATTCCTGCACTTTATTATGCGGAATATAACCGAGCGATTTCACATAGTTGAGGCCAAATTCATCGCGCAGCGACGTGTTCTTCACTGCTTCAAACGCAAGGGCGGTATCGAAGCCGCGGTAACCTTTTAAATACGCTTCCGCAACGATCTGCACACCGCTCATGCCGGGCATCAGGTTGGTTTCGTTACCGGCCAGGTGCCAGATGGGCAACTTGCCCTGTTGTTTGTAAATGTGCAACATGGTATTGATCATATCATTCACCCTGTCCGGCTGCGTTATCGTATACAGCGGGTTCAGGGCACGATAAGTATCCCACAATGAAAGGATCGTGTAATTATTGAAAGGTGCTTTGTACACTTTTTTATCGGCGCCACGGTATTCGCCATTGGCGTCATTGAACAATGCAGGGTCGATCATCGTGTGATACATAGCGGTATAAAAGATCTTTTTGTCCGTTGTATCTTTTGTATCGATAACGATCCTGCTCAACTCTCGCTCCCATCTGGCATCTGCATCCTGCCTCACTTTGGTAAAATCCCAGTGAGGAATTTCAGCATTGATATTCGCCAGGGCGTTTTCTGCGCTTACCGGTGAGATGCCCACTTTTACCAATACCGCCCCGGCTTTGTTACCCAAACTGATAATGCCTTTGATGCCGTCCCCTTTTGCCGACTGCCCTTGCAGCTTTTGTGAATTGTTGTATACCTCAAATTGTTTTACCGGTACAGACAGTTTGATGGCAAAATACAATTGCTGATTGGGCGCCCACCCTTTTGAAAAGCGATAACCCAACAGGGTATAATCATCGATCTTTTCGATATATGTCTCGATGGCTTTATCACCAATTCCTTCTTTCAGGTTAACAAGTATTCGGGCATCTGCGGTGGTGTCCTGAAACTGATACTGATGAAAACCTACCCGGTCGGAGGCTGTCAACTGCACGAAAATATTGTAGTCGTCGAGGTGCACACCATAATAGCCGGGCCGCACCGATTCCTTTTTATGGGAAAAAAGAGAAGAAGGACCCGCAGCTGGCGTTTCTTTCGTCACATCGCCGGTCTTTACAGCCCCGGTAAACGGCATTATCATCACATCGCCGAGGTCGGGCATGCCGGTACCGCTTAAATGCGTGTGAGAAAAACCTTTTATAATGCTGTCGGTATAGTTATAACCCGAACACCAGTCCCACCCACGAAACACATTGTCGGGGCCCAGTTGAACCGCGCCAAATGGAACATTGGCGCCGAGGAATACGTGGGCATGGCCCGCCGTACCGATATACGGGTTTACCAGATCGGTAAAACGCTGGGAAAAAGATGCGAAATGAATTAACAGAAAACAGGAAACAGCAGCGATGCTTTTTGTAATTACACTAACCCAATTACCTTTCATGCCATTTGATTTACAACTAACAAATATAAAACGCAAAACGCTGAAGGCCGAAGGCTTAACGCAACCAACAGGTCAATTTCAGCTATTGGATAGTGCGCAAGGTAACACTTATGTAATGTTGAGATGCAAAAAAGGTGGGCCTCCGCCAATTGGCGAAGACCCACCTTAATAATTTTAACCTTCTTTCAACTTGTTAACTCGTCAACTAGTCAACTTACCTCCCTATTTCCGCAAAATAATTCGGATAGTCGGTGATAATGCCATCAACCCCGGCGGCGATCAGGCTTTTCATTTTTTCCTTATCGTTCACCGTCCATGGAACCAGTTTCATTTTCCTGCTATGGCAGAAATCGGCCATCTCTTTGGTCACCAGGTCATACACGGGACTGTAAATATGCGGCAGAAAACCCAGGCTTTTCAGGTTGCTGTCGAGGTTCCTGCCCGAGGTTAAATAACCGATCACGATCTCAGGATGGTTTTTGCGCACATATTGCAGCGGGCGTACATCGAACGACTGTATATAGAACCGGTTGCCGATATTGCGCGGCCTTACATCTGCCAGCACCGCTTTTACCACATCGGCCGGACCGGCATTATATTTCAACGAATCGTACTTCGGCGAAGTTTTTAACTCGATATTGTAAATGGGTTTGGGAAGGTTGTTCGCAGTAACGTATGCTTCTACGGAATCGATCAGTTCACCCAGCAACGGCATGCTCACTTTTATTTTCTGCTGCTGCGGCCAGGCGGGAAATGGTTTAGAACCTACATCAAACTTTTTGATGTCTTCATAGTTCATCTGGTGCCACACGTATTTTCTGGCATCGGCCTTTGCTATTTCACCGCCATCGGCGTACAATGAGTGATTGATATTTACAAAAGGATCATGAGCGATCAGCACTTTGCCATCTTTGGTTAGGTATACATCTACCTCAATGCAATTGGCCCCTGCTTCAACGCCTTTTTTCATGGCGGGAATGGTATTCTCGGGCATAAGGCCACGGGTACCGCGGTGCCCTTCCTTATAAAAGACCGGATAATTTTGCGGAACCGTCAACTTCCTGGAGGCTGTGCAGCCCGTCACACAAGCTGCGATCACAGGTAATACCCAAATACGTTTCATTATGATCTAATTTGATTTATTCAGTATAGTGAATAATAAAGCGGCAATGGCTGCGCCTATGACGGGGCCAATTACCGGAACCCACGCATATTTCCAGTTACTGCTGCCTTTATGTTTTATTGGTAAAATGGCATGTACGATACGCGGGCCGAGGTCACGTGCGGGGTTAATGGCATAACCGGTTGTTCCGCCCAGCGAAAGCCCGATGGCCCAAACCAGGAAAGCTACAGGTATAGCGCCCAGTGAACCAAGCCCTATCGGAGATTTTGGGTTTTTGATCTCTGCTTCGGTGAAATAGAAAACCACAAAGAGCAATACGAATGTGCCGATGATCTCGCTCAACAGGTTGAATGTGGTGTTCCGGATAGCCGGTCCCGTACTGAAGACGGCCAGCACGGTATCGGGGTCGCTGGTTTCGTTGAAATGATCCCTGTAA
This sequence comes from uncultured Niastella sp., assembly GCA_966211305.1. Taxonomy (GTDB): domain Bacteria; phylum Bacteroidota; class Bacteroidia; order Chitinophagales; family Chitinophagaceae; genus Niastella. The sequence goes on along the minus strand of CBIHPC010000467.1, from coordinate 1,260 downwards.
ATGCACCATGCGAGGAAAGCGCCCAACATGGCGCCCAACACCTGCGCCGCTATGTACACAGGTACTTCACTCCATGCAAATTTTCCGGCTATGGCCAGTCCCACTGATACTGCCGGGTTCAAATGCGCGCCGCTGTATGGCGCGGCAACTACCACACCTACAAATACGGCCAGCGCCCAACCGGTGGTGATCACCATCCAGCCGCCGGCGTTTCCTTTTGTTCCTTTTAAGATTACATTCGCCACAACCCCGGCTCCCAATAAGATCAAAAACATTGTGCCGATCAGTTCGGCGGTAAATGGAGACATACGATCGTTTTAATGTTAAACTCCGGTGCTTACATGCTTTCGGAGTAGAATGTTTTATTGAGATGCTCAACACGCAAATGTGCTAATTCTGCATTTGTATTCCATTATCACATTATCAAATCATCACATTATCACATTTTGTATTCCTGTATTCATTAGCACATTATTCTTCCGCGTACGCTCTCGCCGCTTTGATCGCTTTTTGCCAGCCTCTTGTAAGTTGAGTGACATTGGCTCCATCGGGCGTAAAGCTTTTATTGAGCTTCCATTGCTTTTTGATCTCGTCGATATTCTTCCAGTAACCTACGGCCAAACCGGCGAGGTATGCCGCGCCAATGGCAGTGGTTTCCGTTATGTCGGGACGAATAACCGTTGCCTGCAATACATTGGCCTGAATTTGCAGCAAAAGGTCATTTGTGGTTGCGCCGCCATCAACACGTAATTCTTTTATGGGCGCACCGGCGTCGGCCTGCATGGCGGTGAGCACATCCATCGTTTGCAGCGCAATGCTTTCCAGCGCAGCACGGGCAATATGGGCCGATGTAGTACCGCGGGTGATGCCTACAATAGTACCGCGGGCATGCTGGTCCCAGTACGGCGCCCCGAGGCCGGCAAATGCGGGAACAAGATATACGCCACCGTTATCATCAACCTGTTTGGCCAGCGCTTCCACTTCGGAAGAATGCTGAATGATGTGTAAGCCATCGCGCAGCCATTGTACCACGGCGCCGCCGATAAAGATGCTGCCTTCGAGCGCATACTGCACTTTACCGTCGATCTTCCAGGCAATAGTGGTAACCAGGTTATTTTTAGAAAGAATTGGCTTTTCGCCAATGTTCATGAGCATAAAACAACCGGTGCCATACGTATTCTTAACCATTCCAGGTTCTGTGCACATTTGTCCGAACAGCGCAGCCTGCTGATCACCGGCTATACCGGCAATGGGTATTTG
>CBIHPC010000466.1:0-4248 GCA_966211305.1 uncultured Niastella sp. | reverse complement strand
GCGATCGTATCGCTCAACAGCATCAAGACCGAAGATGATATGAAAACCTTCAACCGGTCCTTTATTCCCGTGGCCGTGTTGCTGGAGGGCCGTTTTTCTTCCCTGTATACCAACCGGTTATCGACTGGTGCGCTGGATACCCTGGCCAGCATGTACAAACAGCCGTTCAGGGCGGCCACGCAAAAGGAAAGCAAAATGATCGTGGTGTCCGATGCTGATATCGTGGCCAATGCGGTTACCGCTAATGAGGGACCGTTGTATATGGGATATAACCAGTTCACGAACTACCAGTATGCCAATAAAGATTTCTTTCTCAACTGTATACAATACCTCACCGATTCATCGGGCATACTTGAAACCCGCTCGAAAGACTTCACCCTGCGGCTGCTCGACCCCGCAAAAACGGAAGAAAGCCGGGGTAAATGGCAGGTGCTCAGCATTGGATTGCCGGTATTTCTGGTATTGATATTCGGCGTTGTTTACCAGGCTATTCGCAAAAGAAAGTACCAGGGGAAAAACTAACACTTATCTTTGCCGACCATAAATATAACATGACGCAGGAGCAGATCACGTTTCTAACATTCGGCATTTTATTGGTATTGGCATTGGTGTTCGACCTGGGCTTACTTAGTAAAAAAACCTCCCATGTAACCATCAAAAAAGCGTTGTGGCAAACCGCCTTTTGGGTTACGCTGGCTTTGGCCTTCTTTGTTTTTGTATGGGTTGAAAATGGTCACGAAAGGGCTATCAAATACGTGAGCGCATACTTAATGGAGTGGTCGCTGAGTATCGACAATATCTTTGTCTTCATCCTCATATTTGGTTTTTTTAAAGTAAAAGAGAAATTCTACGGCCGGGTACTGCTAATAGGAATCATAATGGCCATCGTCTTCCGCATTATTTTTATTGCCATTGGTATTGAACTGGTGGAGCAGTTTCATTGGATACTGTACATATTCGGGGTTATTCTCGTGTATACCGGTATTAATATGTTCAGGCAAAAACATGATGAAGAAGAAGAACAGAACCTGCAGGATAATAAAGTGTACAAGTTATTGAAGCGGGTATTACCCCTTACACCTGAAGATGGGGATGGAAAGTGGTCTATAAGAAAAGACGGAAAGAAATTTTACACCAGCCTGTTTGTGGTGGTGATCATGCTGGCAACCACCGATATTGTATTTGCCCTCGATTCTATTCCGGCTGTATTCACCCTTGCGAAAGGCGATAAGCTGGTTATTTATACCTCTAATATTTTTGCAGTACTGGGGTTGCGTTCCCTGTTCTTTTTACTGCGTGGCGCCAAGGATAAATTTGGTCATCTGCAACAAGGCATTGCTATAATCCTGATCTTTATTGGGTTGAAGATGGTGTCTGAGCCCGTGCTGCCATACATAGGCATTAAAGAAATACCAATATATGTTTCCCTGCTGGTGATCGTTACCTGCATCCTTGCTTCAATCATTTATTCAATCAATGTAAGTAACCGCGCCCTCGAAGAAGAAGAAAAGCCAGATGCAGGGCTAGACCGGGAAATTCACTGATCAAATTAACCGGGTGAAATATTTTATCGATAACATTGCTTCCATCATAAAAGCAAAATGGCTCGTTCAACAGGATAATGCGTTGATAGAGCAGTTGCTTATCGACAGCCGTAAATTAATTTTTCCGCAAACCTCGCTGTTCTTTGCCCTGAAAGGGCCGCGCCGCGACGGGCACGCATTTATTGCCCCGTTGTACAAAAAGGGCGTGCGCAATTTTGTGATAAGCGAGGCGGTGGATACAGACGCGTTTTCAGAAGCCAATATTTTACAGGTTTCAGACCCATTGCAGGCGTTGCAAACGCTGGTGGCACACCATCGCAAACAATTCAGCCTGCCGGTAATAGGCATTACCGGCAGTAATGGAAAAACCATCGTAAAAGAATGGCTGAACCAGTTGCTCGAAGATCATTACACCATCATTCGCAGTCCGAAAAGTTACAATTCCCAAATAGGCGTTCCGCTGAGCGTATGGCCATTGAACGAACAGCATGAGCTGGCCATTTTCGAAGCCGGTATTTCGCTGCCCGGCGAAATGGAGCAGTTGCAAAAGATCATTCAACCCACCATAGGCATTTTTACCAATGTAGGCGAAGCGCATAGCGAGGGATTTGTGAATCTGCGGCAGAAAGTGAATGAAAAACTGCAGTTATTCAGGCATGTTGAAACGCTTATTTATTGCCAGGACGATCATGAAATAAACAGCGGTGTGGCCGCGCTATGGCAGCAGTTGCCCAACAATAAACGCTTTACCATCTTTAGCTGGAGCATGGTAAGCGAGGCCGTTTTACAGGTGCGGGAAGTGTTGAAGGAAGGGGCCGGAACAACCATTACGGCGCAATATAAAGGAGAGGAGATCGGCATCGTAATTCCATTTACCGATAATGCCTCGGTTGAGAATGCCATCCACTGCTGGTGTGTAATGCTGCACCTGCAACTATCGCAGGAAGTGATTGAAAGACATATGCAGCAACTGGGGCCGGTGGCCATGCGGCTGGAACTGAAAAAAGGAATAAACAACTGTTCCATCATCAACGACAGTTACAGCTCCGACCTGAGCTCATTTACCATTGCCCTTGATTTCTTAAGCCAGCAGCAACAGCACACAAAAAGAACAGTAATACTCTCCGATATATTACAAAGCGGCCGTTCCGAGAAAGACCTGTACGCCGAAGTAGCGCGTTTGCTGCAACAGCGGCAGGTAAGCCGGCTGATTGGCATAGGTGAGCGCATATCGCATCAACAGAATATATTTCAAAATGCCGGTATTACCGAACCGGCGTTTTATTCATCGGTCGACGCATTTATAAAAGAACTGCCCCATATTCACTTTAAAGATGAGATCATTCTTTTAAAGGGTGCGCGGGTTTTTGAGCTGGAACAGATAGACAGGCTGTTGCAGCAAAAAGTTCATCAAACCGTAATGGAAATAGACCTTACGGCGGTTGCGCATAACCTGAAACAGTTTCAGCAGCTATTGAAACCGGCAACGAAGATGATGGGTATGGTAAAGGCGTTTTCGTATGGCAGCGGCAGTTATGAAATTGCCAATGCACTGCAGTTCCATCACCTCGATTACCTGGCCGTGGCTTATGCCGATGAAGGGGTGGAATTGCGCAAAGGAGGCATCAATTTGCCGATAATGGTAATGAACCCCGAGGAATCGACATTTGATGTGCTGGTGCAATACAACCTGGAACCCGATCTGTATGCGCCCGGTATTTTGCGATTGTTTGAAGATTTTGTTAAAAAACAGGGCATACAGCAGTACCCGGTGCATATAGAACTGGAAACAGGCATGAACCGGTTGGGATGCTCTATGGCAGAACTGCCCGTGGTGATCGATGCGCTTCGTACGCCGTTCTTCAAAGTGCAAAGCGTGTTTACGCATCTTGCCTCTAGCGAAGATCCGCAGCACGATGCCTTTACCAATCAACAGGGCGGGCTTTATTTAAAAATGGCGGAGCAGTTGCAGGCCGTTCTTTCCTACCGGTTCATCAGGCATGTGGTGAATACGGCCGGGATCGTACGGCATCCGCAATGGCACCTCGATATGGTACGGTTGGGTATTGGCCTGTACGGCGGCGACAGCAGCGGCGAGGGTGGGCTCGATCTGCGGGAGGTTTCCACCCTTAAATCGACCATTGCGCAGATAAAAGAGCTGAAAGAAGGAGAAACGGTGAGCTATGGCCGCAGAGGAGTGGTAACCCGGGATACGCGCATCGCTACGGTACGAATAGGTTATGCCGATGGATACCCCCGGCTGCTGGGGCATGGGGTTGGAAAAATGCTGGTAAACGGCCACCTGGCGCCTGTGATAGGAACGGTGTGTATGGATATGACCATGATTGATATTACCAATATTTCACATGTTCGGGAAGGCGACGAAGTGATCGTTTTTGGCGGCGCCCTGCCCGTAAAACAGGTGGCGCACTGGGCGCAAACCATTCCATATGAACTGCTTGCCGGCGTGTCGCAACGGGTGAAAAGGATCTATTTTGAAGAATAGGGGACGCACCGCTTCCTGTTTTGGCAAAATACCAAAACGCGCCTTACCGGTGTGGGTTTTGGTCAAAAACCGCTCATCAATAGGTGACATACACGGCCGGTATGGAACACAGAAAACCTTATCTTTGGAAACTAAAATTTAGCGTAGTGAAGATCAGAACAGTCGTCCTCGTAATACTTGGAATTATTATCGCCGATC
>CBIHPC010000465.1:0-4283 GCA_966211305.1 uncultured Niastella sp. | reverse complement strand
CGGCGTTGTACCTGTATGGGATACCATACAAAATACCAGATGATAAAAATAAATGAAACGGCGAGGATGAGGATGCTTACCCAATATGGCATAGAGGAATAGGAATACCGGGTAACGAACCCTTCCAGAAATGCTGCCACCAGCAATATCGGCACCAGGGCGATCATCAATTTCATACCGTCCTTTGCGCCATTCATGAGGGAATGCAACCGTTTATGCGAGCCGGGGAACAGGATGCTGTTACTTAAGATCAGTCCGGCTGAGCCCGATAAAATGATAGCGGAGATCTCAAGCGTACCATGACACCAGATCACCAGGATCGATTGCCAGCCGAGGTTCTTGGCAAAAAAATAGTATTGAAAAGAACCCACCATTACGCCATTGGTGAATAACATATACACCGTTCCGAGGCCAAGGAAAATTCCCCAAACGAATACCTGGAACGATACGTAAATATTGTTCAGGGCAATATAGGCAAACATATTCAACGGGTTCGAGTGTTTGTACACGCCGAACGGATCGCCTTTGGTGATATTATCTTCCGTCATTTCAACATAGCCGTCGCCCAGCACGCCCCTTACAAATGTTTCATCATGGGCCGCGGAAAACGCCGCCATGATCGCAAAACCTGTAAAAATCAGAAATGCATACAGTATTTCGCGGTGATGCCGGCGAATGGTAAGCGGCAGCTCCGTTTTAAAGAAACGCGTAATGCGGGAAGATTCTTCCCGTTTGTTCCTGTAAATAGTGAGGTAAATGCGCGAAGCCAGATCGTTCAGATACTGCGTTACCTTGCTATGCGGATAGAACGTTTTGGAATAACCAAGGTCATTTACCAGCTCGGTGAACTGTTGCGCCATTTCATCAGGATCGGTAGGTGCTTCATATTGGTACTTCCGCCACTTATCAATATTTTTCTTTATAAATAGTCCTTCTCTCACTCAGACGTATTTTTAGGTTTCAAATCTACCTATTCAGGCCCAAATAAAACGGGTTCTTAAATATAATAGTGAAAATTTGCACGTTATAACGTTGTGATACAGATAATTGTTATATAAAAGTGCCAAATCACAAGACCCGGGATCCAATTAAATTACAAACCACACATCCAAATCACGAAAAAGCACCAAATCTCAAAATTTAAAAAATTCCCATTCCGGATCGCAAAAGTTCAAACCTGGTTATCGGTTTTCATCCGATGCTGGTTAAGGGAGTGATTTGAAATTTATTGGTTACCGGATTTTTAGTTTTGGGATTTATTTGGATCTTGTGATTTGGTTCCTGAGATTTTATATTCGTACGCTGTAACTTAGTTATATGTTGCTAGTTAAATTAGATACCGGTTTTAACATTGAAGTAGAGTTCGCGCTCAGTCCGTTCCACCGCCGCTTTTTTGCCTGGCTCATCGATATTACCATCCAGGGTACCTACCTGTGGCTGGGTAATAAGTTCCTGAACGCCCTGGCGGGCCGCCACTGGGACGATGAAATATGGCCTGTAGTGCTGTTCCTGCTGCCGTTCATTTTGTACCACCTGGTTTCCGAGATCACCATGAACGGGCAAAGCGTCGGGAAAATGGTGATGCAGATAAAAGTGATGACGCTGCAGGGCGGACAACCTTCCGTAAGTCAGTTCCTCATTCGCTGGCTTTTCCGCATTGTTGACTTTCCTATTCTGATGCTCCTCAGTACCATGACGGGTTATACAAACTGGTGGACGGTTCTTATACTTTTTGCCGGGTTGATATGCACCATCGCCACGCCCAAATCGCAGCGCATCGGCGACCTGCTGGCCGGCACCATTCTCATCGACCTAAAAAAACGCACTTCCTGGGAGGATACCGTGTTTACAGAAGTGGAATCAACCTATCAGCCACGCTACCCGCAGGTGATGCAGTTGAGCGACCGCGATATCAATACCCTGAAGAATATTATAGAAACGGTGAAAAAGCGGAACGACTATGACCTGTCGCTAAAGATTGCCGACCGCATACAGTCGAAACTTAAAATGCGCACCGACCAGGATTCACTGGAATTCCTGCAAACGCTGCTAAAGGATTATAACTACTATTCTACCAACTAAAAAAAGCGCCGGATATGTCAGCGCCAAACGGCCCTGCTATTTTCCGGCGCTGGTTCGATATATTAATTCAGTTGAACGCTCCGCATGCTATCTTGTAACGGCAAAAATGAGCCCTATCACGAAGATTAACGCGTATATTGAAATAAGTACCAGCGTTAATATTCCAATAAATTTATAACACAATTTCAGTTGACGGAAAGAAGCTACCAGGGTGTACTGGTCGTTGTTATGTAATGCACGCAGCATCTTGCTTGAGAAATTGAACATAAACAAACAGGGGAAAAAATACAATGCTACCATTACAAGCAAAAGTATGATCTGTAAAGTGCCTCCGCCTGAAAAAGCCGCGGTTAACGGTGAACTGGAATAGGAAGCCACCATACTTCCAGCGAATAAAACAACTACTAATATTAATCCTAAGCCAACAAAACCTACGATCGACAGGAATTTGGCCCATTTTGCCGTTTCGCGTAAGTGGCTGCTAACCTCATGATCAATTTGTAATTCAAAAAGGTTCGATTCAATGTTTGATGGGGCGGTCTGAATGTACTGTTCCATATTGTTCAATTGGATTTTTGGGGTTAAAAATGATAGCAACGGGACAAGATATAAAAATAGCCGGGAATCTGAAATACCCGCAAGAAAAAACCCGCTACCGGTTTACGGGTAACGGGTATTATACTATGGTAAATACATTGTTAATACGCCTGTGCGAACAATACCCGTTGTTTGGCGGGTTTGCCCGAGAACACACATACGCCTTCTTCCTGCGGATTATCTAAAGGAATGCAACGGATGGTGGCTTTCGTTTTCTCCTTGATGGCATCTTCCGTTTCGGCAGTACCATCCCAGAAAGCAGATACAAAACCACCTTTTTCATTGATGGTGGTTACAAATTCATCCCAGGTAGTAACGGTAGTTATATGCGAATCGCGGTAAGCCAGCGCTTTATTGTAAATAGACTGCTGAATTTCGGCCAGCAGTTGAACTATGCGCTCAGGAAGGCCGTCCATCGATACGCTTTGTTTTTCTTTGGTATCGCGGCGGGCCAGCTCAACCGTATTGTTCCCGAGGTCTCTCAACCCAAGCGCTACCCGAACAGGCACGCCTTTCATTTCATACTCGGCAAACTTCCAGCCCGGGCGTGCATTGTCGTTATCATCGTATTTCACCCGAACGCCGGCGGCTTTCAGTTGTTTTACCAGCTCCTGTACTTTTACATCGATCTGCGCTTTTTGTTCTTCCCCTTTATAAATGGGAACGATCACCACCTGCAGCGGAGCGATCCTTGGGGGAATGATCAAACCCTGGTCGTCGCTATGCGCCATCACCAGCGCGCCGATAAGGCGGGTGCTTACGCCCCAGCTGGTAGCCCATACGTAATCGAGTTTATTGTCTTTATCGGAAAACTTCACATCAAACGCTTTGGCGAAGTTCTGACCCAGAAAATGCGAAGTACCGGCCTGCAGGGCCTTGCCATCCTGCATAAGGGCCTCGATACAATAGGTATCAACGGCGCCGGCAAAACGTTCGTTCTCGGTTTTCACTCCTTTTATCACGGGCAATGCCATCCAGTTCTCTACAAAGTCGGCGTACACGTTCAGCATCTGAACGGTTTCCTCCACCGCTTCTTTGGCCGTGGCGTGAGCGGTATGCCCCTCCTGCCATAAGAACTCGGCCGTACGCAGGAACAGGCGGGTGCGCATTTCCCAGCGAACCACATTGGCCCATTGGTTAATGAGCAGCGGCAGATCGCGGTAGCTCTGGATCCAGTTTTTGTAGGTATTCCAGATAATGGCTTCACTGGTTGGGCGAACCACCAGCTCTTCTTCGAGTTTTGCATCGGGATCAACCATCAGGGCGCCTTTTTTCGAAGGATCGGTCTTTAACCGGTAGTGCGTTACAACCGCGCACTCCTTGGCAAATCCCTCGGCGTTCTTTTCCTCGGCTTCAAACAGACTTTTGGGAACGAACAGCGGGAAATAAGCATTTACGTGCCCGGTGTCCTTGAACATTTTGTCAAGGGCGTCGCGCATGTTTTCCCAAAGGCTAAACCCATAAGGTTTAATTACCATACAACCTCTTACGGCCGAATAATCGGCCAGGCCGCCTTTAATAACCAAATCGTTGTACCATTGCGAATAATCTGTGCTTCGGCTGGTGATCTCTTTGCTCATGTTTTATTTTTTATATAGATCGGA
>CBIHPC010000464.1:0-4291 GCA_966211305.1 uncultured Niastella sp. | reverse complement strand
TGCCGGGAGCAGGCACATCAGCAAGGCACTGGAAGTTTTGCGATGCAGGAGCCGCCGGTACAACAGGCGCTGTATTATCCAGCACATTGATAATTTGAGAAACCGATGTTGTGTTATTACATGCATCGGTGAATGTCCATGTTCTGGTGATCGTATATCCGCAACCATTTGCAACCTGTACGTCTGCACCCGTTGCGGTAATGTTGCCACTACAATTGTCGACTGCTGTTAGTGTACCGGGCGCCGGCACATCGGCAAGGCACTGGTAATTCTGCGTTGCCGGAGCCGTTGCAACCGGTGCTGTATTGTCAACAACGTTGACTACCAGCGTACATGGAGTGCTACTTAAACATCCATTTAATGAAGTGGCAAGCGTTAGCGTATAAATTCCACAAATGTTATTGGCAATTACTGTAACCGTTTGTCCGGTTGAAGAACCCGAAATGGTTGCTCCACCGCTGATTGTCCAGGTATAAGTGTAACCGTCAATTGCCGGCGCACTGTATGTATTAGTAGAACCCGGACAAACAGCGTTATTCCCTGTAATATTACATACGGGCAATGGTTTTACTACGACCGGCACAACCATGCTTCCTCCTGCACAACCGCCATAGGTAGTGGATACCGTATAAGTATAGGTGCCGGGTGCTGTTGGACTGCCTTTTACTGTTGACCCCGTTGTTGAATTCAGGTAGTATGGACTGGGTACACCGGCAGGATCCGTTAATGTCCAGTTGTAGATCAGTGGTAATGGCGGAGGAACGATTCCTGCATTGTCAATTGCCCAGTTACTGCCGGCGGTACCCTGGTAATTCCATCTTATTTTGAGATTCTCAAGGCCCAGATAATTAGAGAGATCGATGCTTGTTGTTACCCAGCCCTTGTTGGGATTTCCAAGATTTAAAGGACCCGTATATTTCATCAACGGTTCTGTATGCCAGGTAAGTCCGCTGTCGGTTGATATCTCTACAGTCAGCACGGTGCCCGGGTTGAGATTGAATGCCTGTTGAAAACTGAATGTAGCTGAACTTAATCCAATCGTATTGAACGCTGCTGATACCATCGTGGTGTTAGTGTTTCCAGCTGCAATGGCAAACTTGTCACTATCCGGATTATCATACCATACATTATTGAACACATGCGGGTTGGTTAAATTCCATGGTGTTGTCTGCTCATTATCTGCACTTGCTTCGATATTATGCAGTTGACCATTATGTGTGGCGCTCCAGCCTTCATTCTGGTCCATATTCGCACTGTTGAAGGCCTGTACAGTGTTCCAGCCGGGAGGATAGCCACTGGCGCTTGCAGTTAGTGTAGTTGAATCTCCTAAACAAATTTCAGGCGGACTGGCGGTTACGCCGGTAGGCGGCACTAATGGCGTAATTGTCACCACCGCTGTGCCAGAATACGCTGAGCAGGGACCGTCTTCTAAAAATGCTCTATATAGCGTTGTTTTGGTTAAATTGGAATAGTTCAGCGTATTGGATGTATTGGCAATCGTTGACCAACTTGCTCCCCCATCGTTCGAGGCTTCCCATCTTACAATCGGTCCTGTATATCCGCTCAGGGTCAACGTTCCGTTATTCGCGGCACCCTCGCAATAATTGGTTACTGCCGGGGATAGCGTTCCGCCAACTACCTCTGGCGTAACCGTTACCGTCACTGTGGTGCTGCCATAACAACCACTGGCATTATAGCCGGTTACCGTGTACGTGGTGGTGGTGGTAGGACTGGCAACAACAGTATCTTTAACGGTGCTCGACAGGCTTGTGCCAGGGTTCCAGCTAAATGAAGAAGCGCCGCTGGCAATGAGTGTTGTGCTGGTTCCGCTGCAGATTGCTGCGGATGCCGGCGTTACTGTTACTATTGGCGTAGGATTAAATGCCAGGGTTCTGGTGCAACTGGTTTTACAACCATTGTTGTTGGTTACTGTAACCGTATAGGCGCCGGAATCGGTGATGGAAACGGTTTGGGTACCGGCGGTAAAGCCATTTGGCCCCGTCCAGGAATAAGTACCGCCGCCGCTTGCTGTAAACGTAGTTGATGTGCCGGGGCAAACCGTATTCGTACCCGTTATGGAACATGTGGGTAACGGGTTCACGGTTAGTTCAACCGTTGGGTTGGCATTACCGCAAGCACCGGTTATTAAAACCCTGTATCTGTTTTCATCCGCTTCCGTTACCGGAGATTTTGTATAAGTTGACGAGGTTGCCCCCGCAATGTTATTATAGTTATTACCATTTACACGTATTTGCCATTGATAAGTAAGATTTAATCCGGTAACTGCTACTGAAAATGTTGCACTGCCGCCTTCACAAACAGTAATATTTGCAGGTGCGGTTGTAATTGTTGTTGCCGGATTGATGGTAGCCGTTACCGTAAATGTATTACCCGCACAACCATTAGTTACAGGTGTTACCGTATAAGTTGCCGTTTGTACAGCTCCGGTAGTGTTGGTAAGGGTGCCTGTTATTGATGAACCGGACCCGGCAACTCCGCCTGTTATTCCTCCTGTTACAGTTGGTGCACTCCAGGTGTATGTAGTGCCTGTAGGTGTACCTGATGGAGTTACTGTGAATGCTGATCCGCTACATACAGGGGGGGGATTCTGATTAGCAATAGCAGGCACGGGATTCACTGTTACTGTTACGGTAAACGTACTGCCTGTACAGCTACCCGAAACTGGTGTTACTGTATAAGTGGCTGTGCGCACTGCTGTACCTGTATTGGTAAGCGTGCCGGTGATTGAGGAGCCGGAACCTGCTGCTCCTCCTGTAAAACCGGTTCCCGACGGAGCTCCCCATGTATAGGTGGTTCCCGGCGGTAAAATATTACTTCCTCCATTAACCGGTGTAACGGTAAAAGTTCCACCACTACAAATTGTGGCTGTTTGATTTGTGATTGTGGGCTTTGGCTGTACAGTTATAGTTGCAGTGGTTGTGCCTGTACATCCATTGGCGCTCGATGTTATGGTAAATGTGGTGTTTTGAGCTGTATTCGTGGTATTGGTCAGCGTACCTGCAATAGTGGAGCCGGTACCTGAAGTAAGTCCGGTTAAAACACCAGTGTTATCTCTCGTCCAGGTATAGGTGGTTCCGGCAACGTTACCGGGGTTTGAAATCGTGATCGTATTAATTGGTGTTCCCGAACAAACGGTTTGTGTGGCCGGCGTTGCGGTTATAGTCGGTATTGGGTTTACAGTGATGGTAAATGTAGTGGCGGCTCCCGTACATCCGTTTGCTGTAGCTGTAACCGATATGGTTGCAACTACCGGTGCATTGGTTGAATTGCTGGCAGTGAATGCGCCTATGCTTCCGGTGCCACTGGTTCCGAAACCTACGTTTGCACTACTTGTCCAGGCAAAAGTGGCGCCTGTTACGTTACTGGCGAAATTGATAGCTGCCCCTGCTGCCGTATTACAGTAAACAGCATTGCTGACCGGACTAACCGCCGGAAGTGGATTAACTGTAACGGTATAAGTAGATAGTGTACCTGTACAGCCGTTGGCAGTTGGCGTAACGGTAATGGTGGCCGTTATTGGTGCTGTTGTTGTATTGGTGGCTGTGAATGATGGAATATTACCCGTTCCGCTTGCTCCTAGTCCAATGGCAGTATTACTGTTTGTCCAGGTAAAGGTTGTTCCGCTAACGGGGCCCGATAAAGAAGTGGCGGTAACACTGGCGCCACTGCAATGCGTTTGATTGGAAACTGCAGTTACGGTTGGGGTTGGATTTACTGTAATTGTATATGTGATCGGCGTTCCAGTACAACCGTTAGCCGAAGGCGTGATGGTGATCGTTGCGGTTACCGGCGCATTGGTGGCGTTCGTTGCTGTGAAGGAAGGAATATTACCTGATCCGCTTGCGGCCAGTCCAATTGCCGGGTTGCTGTTTGTCCAGTTAAATGTCGTTCCTGGAACGGGGCCAGATATCGTTATTGCCGCTGCTGGGACGCCATTGCAATACGATTGATTCGAAACATGGGTTACAGTTGGTAGCGGATTTATAGTAACGGTGGTAGTTGCAGTTACGGTCCCGCATCCGTTTAAGGCTTGAATAGTGTAGGTCACCGTATAGGTGCTTGCGGTACTCGAAGATGGTGTAATGGCGCCGGTGGTGGCGTTTATCGTTAAACCCAAAGGAGATGCCGTAAACGTTCCCCCCGTATATGCACCTGTTCCATTTAATGTAACAGGCTGTTCAGATGTTTCAGTAGTACAGAAGGTACCAGTATAATTGATCGTTGCCGTTGGTAGTGCGGTAATAGTAACCGAAGTGGTTGTAGTCACTGC
>CBIHPC010000463.1:0-4298 GCA_966211305.1 uncultured Niastella sp. | reverse complement strand
TTTACATTACACGCAACCTGGATGTTCTTTTTACCCGGCGAATAATAAACCGCCAGATCCATAATGGTATAAGCAGGCGTTTTGAAATCACGGCTGAACCAGGGCAGCCGGTCGCCATTATATTGCATACCGGCGCCAATACCGATGTCTTTTAATGCAGAACCCACCGGGAAATTGAAACGCGTCCACATATTGGCGCTGTTATACGGAGTGTTTTGTTTTCTGGCCCCTTTCAACGTTTCGTCGTTATCTTCAACGATAACGGCATCGATGTAGCTGTACGAGGCGTTGATCTGCCAGTTGGGCAACAGGTAACCGGCCACATCAATTTCAAAACCGCGGCTTCTTTCTGCACCGCGGGTAGTGAGTGAATCGGGGAACGCCGGCACATTTGCATTCAATAATAAATTCCGTTGATTGATCTCATATACCGCCGCATTCACCTGCATTTTTCCTTTTAATACCGTTGCTTTCACCCCAAACTCTTTCAAATCGCTGGTAAGCGGCTTGAACTGCGCGGCCGATCCGGTAGTCCAGAAAAAACTACCGGTATTGGGCATCAGCGTTACCGTATTGCTTTGCGGCTGAAATCCTTCGAGGTAGGTGCCGTATACGTTTATATTCTTCGTTATGGCGTAGGTTAACCCAACCCGGGGCAGCAATTTATTATTGGTAAATGAAAACTCATTCGCCGCTTCGTAGTTGGTAATGTCTTTGAACCACTCCTGCCGCACACTTAACAATAAAATAAACCGGTGCCATGTCAGTTGCTCCTGAACATATACTGCATTGGTAGTGGTGAGGGCGGAAGGCACGGGCGTTTTTACATTCATTATATAATCGCCCGCATCCCTGAAATTATAGGAAGGCGTTTCGAGATCGAAATGGCTTACGTTTGGTTTTGGCAATGTAAGGCCCTTGTAGGTAATAGTCTGATAACTGGCTGCATTCGCCAGTACAAAAGAACTGGCAATAGTTCCGTCCTTCAACAGAAAACCTCTTGCAGCGTTCTGGCCACCGCCTTTTTGTTTTTCCCAGCGATGCAGATCATACCCTGCCAGTAACTGATGTTTTATGTTGCCGGTAGAAAATTTAAAATTGAAATAGCCGGTCACATTGTCGATGTTCCAGTTTTGTTTGCGTTGCACGAACTGCATACCGGCCAGCGTGTTTACCGGCTGGTTATCTATATCAGGCGCGAATGCATTGGTTGTGCGATGTTCCTGCAGGTCTTCCTGCCAGGTTTGTTTCATATAAGCGGCGTTGAAACTTATCGCCTCACTAAACCGGTGGCTCAGACTGCTGGTAACCATAAAATCCTTCGACTTAAAAAAGTCGTTGGCCGCGCTTAAATTCAATCCAATGGGTGTACTATTCAGATCGGCGCCTGCCTTTGCACCGAAGATGGGTTGACCGCGATCGAGGTTACCGTTCAAATGGCTCATGACCATTTCGACATTGATGGCGGTTTTATCATCAGGTATATAGGAAAATGAAGGCGAAAGCAGGAATGAATTATTGCGTACCAGGTCGCGGTAGCTTTTAGCTTCCTGGTAACCGCCGTTCAACCGGTACAACAATGTTTTTTCTTTGTTCAACGGCCCCGTGAAATCGAGCGTGCCGCGAAGGGTGCTGAAGCTGCCCGCACTCAGGCTTATTTCTTTTCTATCGACGGTCAATGGTTTTTTGGTAACGAGGTTAATGCTGCCACCGGGATCAACGCTGGCAAAGGTGGCGCTGGCCGGACCTTTTATCACTTCTACCCTTTCAATATTCGCAGTAATGGGTTGTAAAAAATAATACTGGCGTGTACGCATTCCGTTTATGATCTGACCTTCTTCATTTTGATTAATACCCCTTATGGCATATTGATTATAAAAGCTGGATGGAATAACGCCGGGAATGATCTTCACCGCATCGGCCAGTTGAAAAGCCTGGCGGTCGGCGATCAGTTCCTTTGTCACCGTACCTATTGCCTGTGGAAGATCCCTGTTCAGCATCGCTGTTTTGGTAGCTGAAAAGGAATAATCGCTATTGTATTTCTGCGCGCTGCGGCCAAGCACTTCCACTGTTTGCAATTGGGTATTGACAACAGTAAGCGCAAAATTCATCGAGCGTGTACCATTATTCAACACGAGGGCTTCGCTCACCGTTTCATAACCGATAGCCGAGATGGTAATGATGCAATTGCCATTGGGCACATCAGTAATTACATAAGCGCCATCGTCGCCGCTTGTAACCGTATGAAGTTTCGATTTTTGTTTCAGGGTCACCGTTGCTTTGGCAAGCGGCTGGTTGTTTTCACCTGTAATTTTTCCCTCTATGCTGTTCTGGCCGTATATACATACCGAGGCCAATAACAAAAGTAACAGGAGTACCTGTTGTTTCATTGACGATTAATTAAGTTGAGATTAAAATTTCAAAAAGAACATTCTGCAGAATTTGTAACCTGCGTACCGCGCTTATATAAAAACCTCTAAATTTTCTTTATCCTATATTGTTTCCAGGTACAATTGCTGCAGTTCATTTGCAGTAATAGCGCTGGTAGCAACGCTATGCACCAGGGAACCACCACGCATGATACCGATGCGCGAGCCAACATTCACCGCATTGAAAATGTCGTGCGTGGCCATGAAAATGGTTTTACCATCTGCGGCCAGTTCTTTACAAATACCAGTGAACTCGGCGGTGGCTTTGGGATCGAGGCCACTGGTGGGCTCATCCATTAAAATAAGATCGGCGTTCTTTGCAATTGCGATAGCGATGCCTACCTTTTGGCGCATACCTTTTGAATAGGTGGTCAGCTGTTTTTTATGGGCTTCTGTTTGCAACCCCGCTTTGCTTAAAAAACCGGCCAGCATCTCACGCGAATATTTATACCCGGCCAAACGGCTGAAGAAATCAAGATTTTCCAGCCCGGTTAAATTGCCATACAGTTGAACCACTTCAGGAATATATGCTACGAACTTTTTGGTTGCCGCGTTCCCGGGTTTCACCTCTATGTCATTGATGGCAGCCCGTCCGCTGGTAGCGGCCGTGAAACCAAGAAAAATGTTGATGGTGGTTGTTTTGCCGGCGCCGTTCTGTCCCAGCAAACAAAAGATCTCGCCTTTATCAATAGTTAAATTAAGGTCGCGCAGGGCGGCAGTACCATTGTACTGCTTGCCAAGCTGCATAGCTTGTAATACAGGCATATTATATGATTAAAGAAACAATAGAGGATGAGTGATCTATCCCGATATTAGGGTTATTAGTGAATGATAACGCGTCAGGCCGAAAGCTGAAAGCCCAAAGCCAAAAGCCGATGCCGAAGGCAAAATGCAAAGACTGTATTGCCTTTTGCTTTAAGCTTTAGGCCTTAGGCTTTAGCCTAAAAAGTACATTTGCTTAATTCAATCACAAAGCACAGTAAATAAGTAGTTAACTGAATAACAAAGGCGGCCCTTTATTGGGCAGGGGGAAGGAAGGAGCCGTTACAGTTGGCAACTGATAATACCCACACTGAGACGCGGTAACGTGATGGCCCAGGTTAAATGCAGGTATCGCTATTTGGCTATAAGCACCATACTTATGGGAGCAAACCGGGCAATTGGAATCCTGTTGTGATCCGTCGTTTTGGAAAAGTAGATCCTGTTGACTGCCCGATGCATGCGTTTGTTTGGCGGCATGTATGGTTTTATGGTGATGCCAGTATTGCATCGGCGTTGCCACAAACGCATATAACGCCAAAAGGAAGACACCTGATAAAAATTTGTATGTTCTGAATGCAGTCAACTATTTTGCAATATTGTTGCAAAAGTAGCTTTTTACAGAACACGTAAAAAAAATAATTTCCAACAACCATCCTTCAAAAAGAAATGTGCCATCCGCCAGCTGGCAGATGGCACATTTCAGGTTTTCAGGGCTACTCTTGTTAATTTATTCTAGTTATAACCCTCATTCTGATACATCGTTTCAGGGTTCAGGTTGTGTTCATTCAAAGGAATGGGGAAATAATAATCCTTCGTAGTACAATTGGTCAGTGGTGAATTATCATAATCTGCCTGATCCTTTGTATGGAAATAAGCTACCAGTTCGGTGGGTGTAAAGAACCGGGTAAGATCGTGCCAGCGATGGTGCTCGAAAGCCAGCTCGATCCTTCTCTCATGCAAAATGGCCAGTTTAAGGGTTGGATATTTTGCGGCATAATTCGCGTCTGACAACATGGTAGCATAATCGGGCTGTAAGGCGCGGGCGCGAACCATGTTCAGGTATGAAATGGCAGTGGCATCATCGTTCAGATACATATATACTTACGC
>CBIHPC010000462.1:0-4312 GCA_966211305.1 uncultured Niastella sp. | reverse complement strand
AACATACTTACTAATTGAACTACTGTGATAAAACGGACTGTTTTGCCAGCGCATGTTTTCCCGCATATAAATGCCTGTATATAAACCCACCACAGGCAACAGGGCGAACAAAACGAATACAAAGAAATTACGCCACATGGGCACATCGTAGGTTACCCGCAGCAGAAAAGACTGTACCGTAAAATCGCCCCGGGCCGGGAAGATCTGTAAAAAATAATTACCTGCCGGTATTTTATTAAGCATTACATCATCATGATCGCTGCCCTCACTCCAGCTCTCACCGCCATCGTAACCACTATATTTTTCTACGCCCTTTTCAACCATATACTCGGTTCCGTTATCAACGTTTACAAGGGTGATGCCCGCTTCAAACCAATTGTTGCGTACCGGTGCAGCAATATGGAACTCAAGGTTCGACCGCCATTTGGTGAGCCTGAATTGGGGTGTTATCACTGGTGGCAGACTGGTGCTATCGGGCAGGATAATAGTGTTTTCGTATACTATTTTCTCCTGGTTAAAAACGGTAGAGATCAGAAATACCAATAAAAAAAACGCTGCTATGCCCAAACAACTATTCCGTAACACAACGGTGTCAACCTGGCCAAGTGCGGGTTGTACACTACCTACGCCTATGGAATAAGGCAGTGAAATTTGCCCAAATGCATCATATAGTTCTTTGGTTTTAATATGCGTTCCATGATAGTAACACAACCCATCGGCCCATTCATGTTTTTCCCGTACCCATACTTCAGGCGGCGCAATGTATTCGATACAATCGGGTTTCTTTGTACTATCAGGATATATGACGCCGGGAAACTCCCCGCGGCCATCAATTAATTTATACCTGTATTGGTTATATTTTCTAAAGGTTTTGCCTTCATAGCGGTAAGCCATCGTTTTATTGCTGGTAACTACCGGTGCATCTGCCATTTCTTTTAAAAAGATCCAGTGGCCGTTATACTCCGATAAATAAGCATACTTTTCAACAGGATTGTAGAGGGTATATTCCCGCCATTCATATGCATCCTCATCCATTTTCTCCATATACCCTACTACCTGGTATTCCGTTCCGCGAATGGTGCCCCTTGTATGTAATGGAATAACAGGGGCCTTTCCCAGTTTCACCCTTCTTTTATACTTCCACTCATCTTTCTCCAATGTATAACAGGCGCCGCAGGTAATGCAGGTAAATGATTGCGCCAGCGGCCATGAATACAGAACGTTTGAGGCATTACATGACTTACAGGGTACTTCCTTTGTAATCGTTCCCGGCTGCAGGTTGCGCAAATTTTTAAACCTTAGCCTGGCGAAAAGTGTATGCTTTATATTATAACTTACATATGCTTCCTTTTTGGTTTCCGCTATCAACGCAATACGGCCACCGCCCTGGGCGGCTAATTCCAGAAAGGTGAACTGTCCTTCCCCATCGAACAAAAACGCCTCGCCTTCTACCCCGGCATACTGACTAAAACGCTGCCGCTCGAGTATATAATGTTTGTTAGTGTTCAGCTCCGTGGTTTCTGCGCCATAATCCATGCGGCTTACGCGGTTAAAAGAAACGTCTACCTGCAGCTTCACTTTTTCATATACCGCAAACTGACCGCAATTTTCTGCCAGCAGCAATATTTCGCCGCCATCAAAGAGCATTGTCCAGAAATTGGTAGCTCCTTCAACAAAAAAATACCGCACCCGCCCAATGATCTCAAACTTTTTACCTTCCCATTCGCCTGTAGTACCCAACTGAATGGGACTGCCTTCATCCTGTGCGACAAGCAGGTTGATGCGCGCCTGCAAATAACCCTCCATTTTTTTAATGGGGGCATAACAATGCGAACAAATAATCACATTCGAATTATTGGCTCTTACGGTGATCAGGAGCTTACATTCAGGACAGGTATTTATGCCGGTTATACTCATGGTTACATCAGCGTTTTAATTGTTGACAGCTTATAACGTCGGCATCGAAGAACCGCACTATTTCATCAAAGATCTGTTGCCCCGTGTGGTCGTTGTTACGTTGATAATTGGACAAATAAATATCCATATTAACACGTTCGTATTCGGGCCAGCTATGTAACGAGATATGAGATTCGCTCAAACAGATCACAGCGGTAAAACCGGCAGGATCAAAATCGTGGAAAACTTCGCCAAGTTTGTTCAATCCATATTTGTCGATGAGCGCATGCAATAACTGCTGTACAGGAGCGCTTTTTTCAAGCAATTCTTTCTTTAGGGTTGAAAAGGCTGCAATAATGTGTAAACCAGGTTGGTAATTCATGTGGGTTAGTTCCGGGGTTAAATCTATATAGAAATTAGTATGCGGCAAAACCAAAATATTACACCAACCCCAGAGCGCCGTCAATAATAGAAAGTAATGCAAAAAAAATGTCGGATGAAAAGATTCTTTCCATCCGACACCTAAAAAACACAATACTCATATCAGGCTTAAAAAGTAAAATAGTGCATCAGGCCGCCAGTTTGTTGATGTTTGCAATTTCAATCGGGTCCTGGCGCAACAGGGCGCACATGGCGCTGTATAATTCGGGCATTTCATGACGCATACGAACCGAATTCTCAAAAAAAGTTTCCACACTTACCGCCCAGAACTCCTGGTAGTTGGTAGCGGCATAATTGTCGAGCAAATTTTTCGCTCCCTGGCGCATGTTCTCAAAAATGGGGCGGGCCAGTTTTGAAAAATTCATCCATTCTTTTTTGAAATGTTTGTCTTCCTCTGTTTGGGTAATAAAGTTTACATATGCCAGCGCGTGTCCCATTTCATGCAGCCCCATATTGCAATTTGGCGTTAGTCCGCTCAATCCCTTAATGAATTTATCCCACGATAAATATATCCCGCTGTGATCAACATGCCCCTCGAAAGGACGGGAATAAAAACCGTAATGATAATCGTGTTTCAGCACATAGATATCCCTGAAAAAATTGAACTGGTATTTTTCAAGGCCAAAGGTCAGCTGCACGGCAGTTGCACTGATGAGAATGGGCTTTTCGACAGACTCTTCCACTTCTATGTAATGGAATTTTTTTGCTTTTCTGAATAGGTAAGTCCTGAACAGGAATTTGTGCTGGTTTTCGGTGTTCAGCCTGTTGTAATACCGCAGGTGCTGCGAAACGATGGTGTGATAAATGGTTTCCTGCCCAAGAAATAATTTGTATTGCCTTCTTTCATACAGGTAGTTGTAACATTTGATCACAGGATTCTGCAATACGATAATGCCGAAGACCACCAGAAAAATGATCAAAATCTCCATAATGCTCTGTTTTTTCGTAATTGACTGGTACGGGATCAGATCAACAGAAACTATGGTTTTCAAAAGAGAAGATGGATCTATTTCCGGCTTTCAGGGATCCTGGGGGAGATAAATTAAAGGGTGGTGATCATTAGAGAGTTCAATCCGGCTACAAAATATAAAGAAAAATTTAAAAAAGAAAGAGCCTGCTGTAAAATTATATTTCCGTTAGTATTGACTGTAATCGTCGAAAACTGCTTCCAGAAAAATACCTGGTTTTAACAGGTCCTGGTTCAACAATTTGCATATAGCATTGTATAATTCAGGTAGTTGTAGCTTAAAAGCTTCAGGTCGTTCAAAAAAGTTCTCCACACAAACCGCCCAGAACTCCTGGTAGTTGGTGGCAGCATAACTTCCCAGCATGTTCATTTCTCCTGCCTGCATGCGGTTGAAAACCTCGCGGCCGATGCCGGTAAAGGTCTTGAACCAGCGGTATTGGAAAACCTCATCCTCGCCATCATGTTCATGTTCAGGAAAATTTACATATGCCAGTGCATGCGCCATCTCGTGCAACCCCACATTATCGCCATCGGTATAATTGGCAAAAGAATTTAAAAAATTATTCCACGACAGGTAGATGCCATCTTCGCTCACATGACCCTGAAAAGGCACACTCAACAAACCAAAATTGTAGGCCCGTTTCATAACATATATCTTGTGAAAATGGTCCATCAGAAAATGCTGCAAACCAAAAGTGAGCTGAACAGCAGCGGCGCTTATCAGCAGCGACATATGCTCTTCCTCCTTCATTTCAATAAACTCGAAATGTTTGGTAGCCTTGAATATGAGGGTGCGCTTCAGGAAGCGCTCTTTTTGTACGGCATCGAGATTACGGTAATAGGGAATATATTGCTGTAAGATGGCATCGTAAGCGGTATGTTTCGCATCGTACATTTCCTTCACCCGCTGGGCGAGGTACCTGTCGCGCAGGTATCTGGCAAAGGCAAACCCACCTGCAACTGCTACAATCAGACAAAAAATAATTCCGGATCCCATTATATGATATT
>CBIHPC010000461.1:0-4328 GCA_966211305.1 uncultured Niastella sp. | reverse complement strand
TTTTTACGTATACGCTTAGTGATCATCTACATAATCAAAATTTACATTTTATGAAACAAGTTTTCTCAGTCCTCTCTGTTACCTGTGTGGCGTTCTTCACGATCTTTTTGTCAACGACCAACGTAAGCTGTAAAAAAGGCGATACCGGTCCAAAAGGAGATACTGGTGTCGCTAATGCGATATATTCTGCCTGGGAAACCGTTACTTTTTCGGGAGCGGTACTCCAGTCAGGCGATACTGTTGCGGTTGGCACCATTACTGCCCCAAATATTACCAAAGATGTTCTTGATAAAGCAGTTATAAAAGTATACGCTAATTTAGGAACCGCAGCAGCTCCTGTAATAGTACCCATCCCATATACAGATTTTGTTAACTTCATCTGGGTTAACCTTGATATTGAAGTAGGCAAAATCAATTTGATGTCAAACGTTGATGGCACCGCGCCATACAGATATATTATTGTTGAAGGAAGTGTTCCTTCAGGCCGCAGCGCTACTGTTGACTGGAATGATTACAATGCAGTAAAGAAATTCTACAACATCCCTGACTAAGAGAGAGGCGGAAAGCTTAAACTATAAACTGGTCCCTTAAGAAACCATTCTTTCCCGGCAAAAACCGGGTGAAAAGTTTTACCGTATTTATTTCTTTATAGAGATCTTATATTAACCTGCGGGCCTGTGCATTTTTCAATGCGCAGGCCCGGCCGGTTACTTTGAACATTCGATTCCCAGGATCCGTAAGAACGTTAACCTATTCTTCAGTAATCAAAATCTAATTGCTATGCGTTTTAAACAAAACGCTTCTGAGGCAAAAGCTGTACAAACAACCTGCAAAAAACTGTTGTTGCTGGTATTTGTAGCTGGTTGTTTGCCCATCACTACTCACGCATTCAATATTTTCAACCATATAAAGGATACCCCGTTTTTCCAGGATACCACCCTCGTAAGAGGTAAGGTAACTGGCTCGGAGGAAGGCAGTGTATTGCCCCAGGTATCTGTACAGAACCTGGTGAGCGGCAGGGGAGTATTTACCAATACTTCAGGTGAGTTCGCCATTGGGGCCAAACGCGGTGATAGTATCCGCTTTTCCTACACAGGCAAAGCGCCCCAAACCATCATCTTTCGCGGCGAGAAGTTTTTAGACGTGCATTTGTCAGAAGGCGGTAAAGCCGCCCTGTCGGAAGTGATCGTAACCGGTTTCCAGACCATCGAAAAAAAGAAATTTGCCGGTTCCGCTGCTACCGTAAAAATGGATGACGCCAAACTGAACGGTCAAACCGATATCAGCCGCATGCTCGAAGGCCGCGCTGCCGGGGTATCGGTACAGAACGTATCGGGCACCTTTGGTACGGCGCCTAAAGTGCGGGTGCGCGGCGCCACCTCCATTAACGGCGACAACAAACCCTTGTGGGTGGTTGACGGCGTGGTGCTCGAGGATATCGTAAACATTTCGAACGACCAGCTGTCGAGCGGCGACCCTACCACTTTGTTAGGTTCTGCCGTAGCCGGTTTGAACGCCAACGATATTGAAAGCTTCGACATTTTGAAGGATGCGTCAGCCGCCGCCCTCTATGGCGCCAGGGCAATGAACGGAGTAGTGGTGATCACTACCAAAAAAGGCCGCGCCGGAAAACCCAATGTAAATTATATCGGCAATTTCAGCACTTACCTGAAACCTACCTATGCCGATTTCAATATCATGAACTCTGCCCAGCAGATGTCGGTGCTTGCCGAGCTGGAGCGTAAAGGCAGTCTCAATGCCAACATCCTCGACCGGCAGGATAATGGGGTATATGGCAAAATGTACGAGTTGCTGAACCAGGTAAACCCCGATGGTTCATTCGTACTGCAAAATACACCCGAAGCCAAAAAGGCTTTTTTGATCCGGTACGGCCGGGCCAATACCGATTGGTTCGATCTGCTGTTCCGCAATAACTTCCTGCAGGAACATTCTTTAAGTATTTCTTCGGGTACCGACCGTTCACAATCATATTTTTCTACCAGCTACTTTGGCGATAACGGCTGGACGATCGCCGATAAGGTGAGCCGGTATACCCTCAACTTCCGCAATAATTATAGATTTAACGATAAGCTGTCTGCCGATTTTACCACCGTAGGATCGGTTCGCCAGCAAAAAGCGCCCGGCGCCCTTTCGCGCAACAGCAACCCGGTTGATGGAACCTATGACCGCGATTTCGATATCAATCCATTCAGCTACGCGCTTAACTCAAGCCGCACCTTAACGGCTTATGATGATCAGGGCAACCGCGAATATTTCCGCCGCAATTTTGCGCCGTTCAACATTCTTACCGAACTGGAGAATAACTATTTAGACCTTAAAGTGATCGACCTTCGCTTACAGGGCAGCCTTAACTACAAGATCACACCCGAACTGCGGTATGAATTTGTAGGCGCCCTGCGCTTCGTGAAATCGAGCCGCGAGCACCAGATCACCGAATCGTCGAACATGGCCAATGCGTACCGCGCTGCGGGCACATCAACCATCAGAACGAATAACAAGTTCCTATACCGCGATCCTGAAAATCCCGATGCAGAACCGGTAGTGGTGTTGCCATATGGCGGTTTCTATAACCGTACCGAAGACCAGCTGCTTAGCTACGATTTCCGCAACAGCCTTAACTATACAAAAGAGATCAATGAGAAGCACTCCATCAGCGCGCTGATCGGTCAGCAGGTAAAATATGCCGACCGGCAGAACTTCAACAATACCGGTTATGGATACCAGTACGAGAACGGCGGTGTTCCCTTTATCGACTACCGCGTGTTGAAACAGACCATAGAGCTGAACTTCCCGTATTATGGCATGTCGAAAGACTTTGACCGTTTTGTGGCCTTTTACGGTTCGGGTACCTATACCTATAATTCAAGATATAACTTAACCGGAACCGTACGGTATGATGGTTCAAACAGGCTGGGCCGGTCGCGGCAGGCCCGCTGGCTGCCAACCTGGAGCGTAGCCGGTTCATGGAACGTAGAGCAGGAAAACTTTATGAGAAATATCGGTTGGGTCGATGCCCTTACCGTTCGCGCCAGTTATGGTTTAACTGCCAGTATGGGGCCCGCCACCAACTCGAACATTGTATTGAAGAACATCAATACCAACAGAACTTATTTAACAGAAAGGGAGTCGGTTATTCAACTGGCCAACCTCGAAAACGCTGAGCTTACCTGGGAGAAACTGTATACCGCTAACGTAGGTATCGATGCCACCATGTTAAACCGCCGGCTGAATTTCAGTATCGACGCTTACCATCGCAACAGCTTCGACCTCATTAGCCTGGTAAAAACTTCAGGCGTGGGCGGTGAACCATATAAAGCGGCCAACTATGCCGATATGGAATCGCAGGGTATTGAATTGCTGGTAGGTTATGTGCTGGTAAATAACAAAAAGTTTAAATGGCGTACCAATGTAACCGCCGGTTACAATACCAACAAGATCACCAACGCCCGCAACGAGCCCCTCATCTGGGACCTCGTAGCTGCCGAAGGCGGAAACAAACAGGGGTATCCCGTACGCAGCCTGTTCTCGATCAACTTCAAAGGGCTGGAACATTTTACGGGCATACCGCAGTTTGTTGATGAAACCGGTAAGATCGCCAATAACGTATACCTGCAGGACCAGAACACCAGCTACCTGGTATATGAAGGTCCTGTTGATCCCAGGCTCACCGGCGGGTGGCTGAACAGCTTTAGCTATAAAGATTTTACGCTGAGCGTATTCATTACTTATCAGGCCGGAAATAAGATCAGGTTATATCCTGCATTCAGGAACAGCTATTCCGACCTCGACGCTATGCCGAAAGAGTTCTATGACCGCTGGACGATGCCCGGCGATGAGCAATTCACTACGGTGCCTTCGATCCTCGGCGCTTTCGAGCAGTCGCGGTTGGGCGGTAACACACCTTATAACAATTACAACTACTCAACTGAGCGTATAGCCAGGGGAGATATGGTTAGGTTGAAAAATATTTCGTTCACGTGGCAGGTGCCGGCCGCTATCATTAAAAAGATTGGCATGAACAGCCTGGCATTGCAGGCCGTTTCGAACAACACCTGGCTCATCTATTCAGATAAGAAGTTAAAAGGACAGGACCCTGAGTTCTTCAATACCGGAGGTGTTGCTCAGCCCGTTCAAAAACAGTTCACATTTTCTTTGAAGATGGGGCTATAAAAGTTATTGAGTTCATGAGTTGCTAAGATCATCTGATTGCCAAATAACTCACAACTAAATAACTGAACAACTGAATAACTAAAGAATTACAATTTGCGACCATGTACAAACAAATAACATATTTTTCTTTATACGCC
>CBIHPC010000460.1:0-4334 GCA_966211305.1 uncultured Niastella sp. | reverse complement strand
TACCGCGCAGGATCTTACTACCTCAACCCGTTACGCTGCTCTTGTTCAAAACGGCACCGCCTGTACCATCGATACCAGTGATGCCGCTTTTATAACAGTTGATCCCCAAACGGTTGGGGGCAGGCTCGATCCCAGCCTCACCAATGTTTGTCTCAATGAAGTTGTTGATCCACTGCTTACATTAAAAGACAATACCGGAACGGTGTTGAACTGGCAGTCTTCATTGGATAACACCAGTTGGAGTGATTTCACGCCTGTTAACACTAATTCAACCTATAATACCGGTTTGGTTAACAGAACAATGTATTACCGCACATGGGTAAAAAGCGGGGTTTGTCCCGCCGAACTAAGCGATGTGGCAACCATCAGGTTCTTTAATGTGCCCATGCCCGAAGCCAATATAGATCCTCCATTTTCCGATGTCTGTTATGGCAAATCGGCCGTGTTGAATGCTACCATTACAACCGGTACCAGTTATACATGGAGCAACAATGTGCCCTTATCGCCGGGTGGCGGCGGAACAGTTCCGGCCCTTCCTTATTCAATAACTACCACGGCAACGCCGCTGAGAACGGCTGATGTAGTGCTTTCCGTTACCAATGCCGGTTGTCCAAACGAATTGAAAGATACTTTCCATATTCAGGTTACCGAGCCCATCATCGTAAATGCGGGTAATGATACCGCAGTGGTAATAAACCAGCCATTGCAGTTAAACGCAATGGCAAATGATCCCAATGCCAACAATTGGAGCTGGAACCCCGCTGTGGGTTTGAATTTTCCGAATATTGCCAACCCGGTGGCTATGTACAATGCAGGCGCCCCTGCAGCCATCACATATGTAGTAACGGCGCAAACCCTGGCTGGCTGCACCGGTACCGATACGGTTACGGTGAAGATCTTCAAAACGGGCGCCGATATCTTCATGCCGTCTGCGTTTACGCCAAATAGTGATGGAAAGAACGATGTAATAAGACCGGTAATGGCCGGGGTAGCGCAATTGCTCTTCTTCAGGGTGTACAATCGCTGGGGCCAGCTGGTTTTCAATACCAATCAGCCAAACAAGGGCTGGGATGGAACGATTGGCGGCGCCAGGCAGTCTTCCCAAACCTTTGTATACATGATACAGGCGGTGGATTATACCGGCAAAACCATTGTAAAACGAGGCAGTTTTGTGCTGGTACGATGATTGTAGTTAAATAGATGGTAATGCGCTCTTTGCGTATTCCATTTTATGGGCACCGGCAGCAAACAGGATGATGATCTGAATAACAATGATCTGGCTCAACGGGTCACTGATAAATACTATTTACTTTTCAACTCCATCAATCAGGGTTTCTGCATTATTGAAATGATCTGGGATGAACAGGGAAATCCCGTCGATTATCGCTTTCTCGAAGTAAATGCAGCTTTTGAACGGCAAACCAATATAAAGAACGCAAAAGGCCGCACCATGCGCGAAATTGAGCCCGGTCACGAAACGCACTGGTACCAGATCTATGCAGAAGTAGCTAAAACAAAGCAACCCATTCAGTTTGAGCATAAAGCCGGCCCGTTAACGGGCGGCTGGTACGAAGTGTATGCCTTTCCCATCACCCTCGAAGACGATAACCAGGTTGGCGTTCTTTTTAATGATATCACCCCGCGGAAAAAAGAAGAAGAAAAACAGGCCTATCTCATAAAACTGATGGATGTATTACGGCCGCTTGCCAATCCGGTAGAAATAAAACTGGCGGCAACACATATTTTGGGCCGGCATTTGTTGGTTGACCGGGCAATGTATGCCGAATTGGTGCAAAAGGATGGGGAAGATTGTTGGTTGATTGAAGATTTTTACCACACACCTGAAAATGACCTCCCCGGCGGGTACTACCCGGTAAAAAGTTTTGGCCGCGATTCGATTGCTTTTTTATCAGGTGTACCGGTTATTGTAAATGATATGATGAACGATGAGGGGATAGATGAGAAAGCAAAAGAGAATTTTAAAGCAATTTCTACCTACGCTTATATTGGTTTCCCTTATATGAAAGAAGGAAAATGTGTTGCCGTAATGGGGCTGCATTCCGCCAGGCCGCGGGTTTGGACAGAAGAAGAAATAGCGTTACTGCGCGAAACTTCGGAGCGTACCTGGGCCGATGTGGAGCGGGCCAGGGCCCAGCGCGAAAAGGAAGTGCTGATGAAACATAAAGAAGAATTTATTGGTATTGCCAGCCATGAATTAAAAACCCCGGTAACAAGCATCAAGACCTACGCACAGCTCCTGCACGAGAATTTGCTTGAAAATGGCGATATGACCAATGCGGTGTTTGTTGAAAAGCTCAACCGGCAAGTTGACCGGCTAACGAATCTTATCACCGACCTGCTCGATACTACCCGCATTGAAGAAGGCCGTTTGGTTTATCAAATGAAAAATTTCGATTTAAATGTACTTATTGCGGAATGCACCGAAGAAATGCAGCGGATAGCAGGTAATCGAAAAATAACTTTGTTGTTGAACGCCTGTCATCCTGTAATGGCCGACCGCGAACGGATAGCCCAGGTGCTAACCAATCTTTTGTCGAATGCTGTAAAATATTCGCCCGATGGTACCGAAATAAAAGTAAGCAGTGAAGGGAATGAGCATGAAGTTACAGTTCGGGTAGCTGATAACGGTATAGGGATACCTTTAAGATATCATGATAAAATATTCGATCGCTTCTTTCGCGTAAGCGATGATACCATGAGCGACTGCACAGGTATGGGATTAGGTTTATATATATCAGCAGAGATCATCAGGAACCATGGGGGAACCATTTCTGTGAAAAGTAAAGAAAGGCAGGGCGCTGTTTTTGAGTTTACACTGCCGGCGGGTATTCACTAAAGAAATTCGAAAAGTTGATTATGATCAAATTGCTAACTATAACATCATCCTTAACCGATATGCGTAAGGAGGGATGAAATAATTTTTTTGCTTATAAGGTGGGCTATTTATAACTTGGGCCAGTTACCGTGAAACCTTATTTCTCTGATTTGTAAACCATCCTGTATTTATATGACAGATGAGCAGATTATGCAGCGAATCATGGACAAGGATCCCACCGTGTATAACGAGTTGTATGATAAGCTATATAGAAAATTATTTTTATTCGCAAAAAGCCTGATCGATGATACGGAAGAAGCCCGGGATATTGTAACCGAATCATTTATCAAACTTTGGGCGCAACAGAACAATTTCGCCAACATGGTTCACCTACAGGTATACTTCTATACCGTTATAAAGAATGCCTGTATAGATCACTTACGAAAGAGCAAGCTCAGAAATAAAATAGAAAATCATCTCCTTAAGTCGGGCACCATCAGCGAGAACGCCGTCGAACGCAGATACCAGGAAGCCGAACTGGTTCAGATATTATATGAACGTATAAATCAACTGCCCGATCGAATGCAGCAGGTATTCAAACTTACTTATCTCGATGGCTATAGCAGAACGGAAGTAGCGCAAATGCTCAATTTATCTGAAAACACAATTCGCAACACCAATGCTGCTGCAATGAAAGCCATCAGGCTCACCCTGGGTGTAGAACAAATGGTGGTACTCATCTTTCTGACCCTGTTGTTCTTCATGTCGGCCTGTAATTAAAAAATCATCTATTCCAATGCGTTACGTCAGGAATTGACATATACCCGCCGCTCATGCGTAAATTGATAGCGTTCTATGTACGCAAATATATGAGATATTTCTAATCAGGGGAGATTGACCTGCTCCCGGTTTCACGCTCTTCTTTTTTATCTCATATGTATGTTACTCCGCTAAAAAAAAAGTTAAGGAATTTCTGTTGGTCACTGGTACAAAAATTTTGCCCGTCCGTATTCATATAGCCGATAGCCAGAACATGAAGCGTTTTAATCACCTACGGGGGTTTAATTATCACCGGCAAAGCAGGAGTAATGACCGACAATAGCCTTATAAATGGTATCATCTTAAAAGCGATCTCCGAAGAAGACCTTAATTCAGCGGAGGCCGTGATCTTTGAAGAATGGCTTACCGACGAAGACAACCGCAGGTGGTTTGAGAAATGGAGCAATAAAGATTATATGCTCGAAAGGCTGATAGAGGCGCATAGGGTAAACGTTCCGGGCGATAAGGCTTACTTTGAACAAAAACTGGCTAATGGAAAGCGCATAATAATAAGGAAAAGGCAATGGAAGTTGTTTAGGGATGTAGCAACCTCGGCAGCAGCGGTACTTGTACTGGCTGCTGCTGCTTTTTACTGGTTTAAAACGCCGAAACAAGGTGACAATATATTGCCAAAGGACAAGGCAGCAACGGTATCTCTGCATGATATTGCACCTGGACA
>CBIHPC010000459.1:0-4341 GCA_966211305.1 uncultured Niastella sp. | reverse complement strand
CATCGCTCATGATGAGGCTGGCAGAGTCATGCGTTAAACCCCAGCCTTCTTTGGCCGGTAGTTTGAATTCGCCGAGCTTTTTAAAAGTATTGGCATCGTATATAAAGCCAACCTTGCTGGTCCAGGTAAGCTGGTACAGTTTATCATTAAAAATAGTAATGCCTTCGCCGAAGTGTTTTGTTTTATCGAGCTGCACTTTGGTGTTCACCTTGCCGGTTTTCAGGTCGGCGATACCCAGTTCGGAAGGGTAGGGGCTTTCATCGGCATTTCCACCTGAGCTTTCAAAAAGCTGTCCTTTATAGAATTCCAGCCCTTCGGTGAAATAAGATGTGTCGTGCGGAAATTTATTGACCACGGCATATTGAATGGCAGGTGGCGGCGGCGCCGCGTTATTGCTGGTGTTGTCAGTGTTGTTTGTACCGGCTTCGTTACAGGCAGCCAGCGTGGTAAAGAGAACGATAGCTGCAATAGATACTTTCTTCATAATAAAGGGAGTAAGCTGTCAAAAATACGATCGGAAAGATAAGTAAAGCTGACAGAATAATTAATTTTTGAATTTATTGGGATTTTGGGGTAGGGGGGGCAGGGGCAATAGTCCCGTAACGTGACAAACGGGCGGGGCTAAGAACTTGGGATGTACAGGAACTTTCGTTTGTTTTGTACCCGTCAACATCATTGGACGCATTTGCGGTTACACGGATATTGCCGGAAATGACACGTTTATTGTCGAATCTGCACGAATATCAAAAATAATTAGTGGCTAATGATAAATGTGATAGTTTTGAATTGTGTAACCAGCACAGACCATTAACGATTTATTACCCCAACCCAAACAGACTGTTTTATGAGCCGGCCTTATTATTATTTGTTTTATCCGCAGGTAAGCGATCTTCCCTTTAAGCCGGATATTTCTTTCCGGAAATAATACAACGACGGTCTTCTGGAAGTGTTCATAAAAGTATGCTTTCTGATTTACTATGTAGACGCTGTCGGCTTTGAAAGCCTGCCGTAATTGCCATGTGCAATTTTAGATTTTATCATTTTGCCTTAAAATTCCCCTGATATGAGATTTCCCATATTGATTACAGCACTTGTTGCGATGACGATTAATAGTACAGCCCAAACCGCCAATAATGGTCTAACCGCCAACGGTGGAAATATACAACTGGGTGGAACATTGATCCAGTCAACCACCATCGATCAGAATAGTTTCGACTTCCATTTAAAACATGGTACTACTCCTTTTTTTACCACACTTGCTAACGGCAATGTGGGTATAGGAACTACAACCCCAACGGCAAAACTTCAGGTGAACGGTGTAGTGTACAGTACGGGATTTAAACTCAATGCCAATAGCCCTCTATATTGGGATGATCCAAACACCTCTATAAACAGGTTGGGAGATGTGCTAACGCTAAAAGAATATACCGGTCAAATAAACCTTACCGGAGTTGCAGGCCTGAATGTCGCATTCACACATCCCTCAAACGGGAATGCAAGCTTTTCATTTCCCTCCAATAATGTATTTGCGCTCAGGCAAGGTAGCTCATATATTCTTCAAACAAGCAGGGCCAACCAGAACGAGTGTTGGATAAAAATAGGTGCTACTGCACCTCAGTATTATGACGGTCCCGGTACGCGTTTATATCTTAATGGTGGTAAAGGCGGCCATCTGTTATCCTTAAATGGAGGTGATGTATTTATCGATGGCGGCGAAAAAGGAAGCGCAGCAGCCGCTGATGGAAATGTATTAATTGGAACTCAATTCGGCAAAGTTGGTATTGGTACAACTGCTCCTTCTTCGCAATTACACACCACCGGAACCGTTCGCTTCGCCGGTTTAACCAATGATAATGCAAAAGACCGGGTAGTTGTAAGCGACGCCAATGGTAACCTGGCTTACAGAGATGCAGCCACGTTGGGTGGAAGTTCAAATTCCGGATGGGCATTCGGTGGTAATGCAGTGCCGGCTTCTTCCGCTTTGGGCACTACCAGTAATTACGATCTCCCTGTCATTACGAATAATATAGAGCGGATGCGCATCGGCGCAAACGGAAATGTGGGTATTGGTACAACTGCTATTTCCAACTTTAAATTATCTGTAGAAGGAAATATCCGCGCCCGCAAAGTACGTGTTGACCCCGACACATGGGCCGATTACGTTTTTGAAAGCAACTACAAATTGCGTTCGTTGAGAGAAGTAGAGCTGTATATACAGCAGGAAAAACATTTACCCGATGTTCCCTCTGCTGCGGAAGTAAAAAAGGAAGGCCTTGATGTTGGCGGCAACCAGGTCGTTCTTCTCAAAAAAATTGAAGAGCTTACCCTGTACGTAATTCAACAGCAAAAACAACTGGAAGCCCAGCAGCAAAAGATCGAAATGCTTGAAAGAAAAGTGAACAAAAAAAATAGATAGCATAGACGTTTTTCAGATACATTCTTATAGCGCCTGTAAATAATTACAGGCGCTTTTTATTTGTGCCTCTCACAGTTATTTTTGCATATATTAGTTTTTTATCTGAAATTAGAACCGCGATATAAAACCAGAACTTGCCAATTTGAATGATCCCAATCATATCAGATCGCTCCAGGAGCGTATTGCTTTGTATGAGGATATGCAGGCCTATCATGCCTTGTATGACCTCTTCTTCACCAACCTCCATCGTTTTTGCTTTTCTTTTGTAAAATCATCCGAAGCCGCGGAAGAAATTGTTTCTGACGTATTTATCAAATTATGGCAAATCAGGAACAAACTGATGGAGATCGCCAATCTGAAAGTATACCTGTACCAGATCGCTAAGAATTTCTGCCTCAACTATATTACCCGCCATTTTAAAAACCCGGTGGCCAGGCTCGATGAAATCGATATCGAAGCCGTCATCAGTGTCGATAACCCGGAAGAACTGTGCATTTCCGCCGATATCATTAATACCATTCAGCAAACCATTAAACAACTGCCGCCGCAATGCCGGCTTATTTTCCAAATGGTAAAGGAAGATGGCATGCGCTATAAAGAGGTGGCCGATATTCTTCATATTTCCGTTCTCACCGTTCGCAACCAGGTGGCGATAGCAGTAAAGAAAATTGCAGATACCCTGCCTGCATCTATTAGTTTGCAATACAATCTTAAAGGAACCAGGTAGCGGTTGATAAGTTGAAATGTTGACAGGTTGATAGCGGTAATACATACTGTTGAACGAATTAGCCGCGAGCCTGGAAATAAGGCCCTTTATCAACTTCATCAACTTTATCATCCTTTCAACCCTTGTTAACCCGTCAGCTAGTCAACTCGTCAACTCGTCAACTTTTTTTCTTCCCCTTTGGTACATCTGCCAACAAACCCTTGTCTTAAGAGATACAGCCTATCATTATGACCGAAGAAAGAGTCTGGTATCTGTTAAGTGTTCAGCTTTCAGGCGAAGCTACCCCTGAAGAACTGGAAGAATTAAACACCTTACTGCAGCAGCAGCCCGGGTTGGGTTTGCGTGCCGATATTATGCGTAATATCTGGAAAAGCAAACAGGCCCGTGAGGCGGTACCTGCTTCAGCCAGTCGTTATGATAAACACCTGCAACGCCTTAGCAATCACCTGGCACAGCCTGCATTGCAGTTTGATACCGAGGCTGTCGATGCTGAACCGGAAATATTGGCCATACCGCAGCGAAGCCGTCTGCGCTGGCTTTGGCTGGCTGCTGGCGTAGCCGCTTCGGTGCTGGTTGTTTTCCTGGTTTTTTCTCCCGGTAAAAAAACGGGCGATAAACCTGTGGCCGGCAACACCATCAGTACCCGGCCCGGTTCCAAATCGAAAGTGGAACTGCCCGATGGTACCCAGGTTTGGCTGAATGCGGATAGTAAACTCACTTACGCCCACAATTTCTTAGGCAATACCCGCGAAGTGACCCTTACCGGTGAAGCGTATTTTGATGTGGCACATGTTAATTCACCCGAAACCGGACAAAGGATACCCTTTATCATTCACACCACGTCAATTGATATAAAAGTATTGGGAACGGCATTTAACGTTCGATCTTATCCGGGGGAAAAAACCATAGAAACCGCGCTGATACGGGGTTCGGTAGAGGTTACCCTGCATAACAATCCCGATAAGAAGATCGTACTTAAACCCGATGAAAAGCTGATCGTGAAAAATGATAATGCCACTATCGTCAGCAATAAACCGGCAGATAGCACCGGTTTGGCAGATAATGAGCCCATGATGACGCTGAGCAAAATACACCCTTATAAAGAAGATACCACTGCCCACTACGAAACCATGTGGGTTAAAAATAAACTGGCTTTTGAAAACGAGACCTTCGACCGTATGCTGCCCGAACTGGAAAG
>CBIHPC010000458.1:0-4358 GCA_966211305.1 uncultured Niastella sp. | reverse complement strand
TGCTAACCCTACCTACCCTTTGTCCTTTTTCCAGCCGTCCACACGGGCGGATTTCTCACCACGAGCATAAAACCCTGGTGGGTTGAAACGTAAAAGGGTTGCCCTTGGCAGATCTTTTTCAGCACAACTTCCAAGGGTTCATTTGTCACGCGGATTGTGACCTTTTTTGCCCCTTCCAATGTCCCGCGAGGGATATTGAGACCTATTTTGCTTTGATCTTGTATTTTGATCAAAAGCGATTGTACGTCCGCATTCTTTTCGTTAAGTGTGATGGTCTGACCCTGCCCTACCAATGCAGCCACCAGCAGGACAACAATCCATGTTGCGAAGGCTTTCTGTTTCATGTGCGCCTGTTTTTTTATGTTGATGATATTGTAGTGATCGCGCTAAATGCGGCCTCCGTTGGCCGTTACGATCGATGCTTCAACGATTGGTTGATCGAACAGCGTCAAAACCGATATGCGATCGAAACCCTAATGCCTTTGTTTCGCAGTTGCTGCTTCAACTCATCCGGGCTTATCCAGTCTACATTCGAGTACCCGACATTCAAGTCAAGGTGGCTCCCCCACATAAGGCCCAGACTCCAAAGGAGCATATCGGTATTCCCATCCAGTTTAAAAGCCGCATTGTCCACGAGGGGACCGTTGGAATAGCGTTCATCGTAATGACTGGTCAGCGCGTTCCTGGAAACCTTTGAAAATAGGCTAGCAACACCGACGCCCCCGTAGGGCCGAAGCTTCCACCGCCAGGGAACCCTGTACAGAATCGAGATTACAGGGGCCACCGTATGTGCTTCAAGTTCATATTCATCCTGCCTGTAGCCCGGATCTGACCCAGTGGCACGAACACGCAGCGGCTTGTACAAAACCTCCATGCGCAGGATGATCCCATTCCAATCGTTTTCGTAGGCACCCATGTCCAGGTCCAAAACAGCGGACAGGGTGAGGCGTGTTTGCCCCTTGAACTGCAAATAATCGACGCGGTCACCCACGGCCTTCATTCGCTCCATGTTAATGAACGGTCTGAGTGAAAAGTAAAATCGCTCAGGGATATATTCGCCCTCATATAACTCCTGAGCCATTGCCCCTGTACTGCCTACCGAACAGAACAGTAATAGAATAATTGACTGCTTTCGCATTTCGTTCGTTTTTAACCTCGGTGATTACTGGGCGCGTCAATTGTTTATGATGCGCCCGTTTATAATTGAAAATCCATATAAGGATAAAGATCATTAGCAGTACTGTGGCTAACCGAACAGACGCCGCAACCACCCTTGTCCACCGCCCCGCATAAACGATCTTGCGGCAGAGGTTCCACTGGATCAGCTCAAGGTTCGCTTTTACAATGCCGGGTAGTAGAAAAAAACTTACCCTCTCCGGCAGGTCCCCAAACTCCTTTGGAAATTCTTCCTTCACGCACCTCAAAACCTCCCGCACCTGTTGGTGGTTGTCCGTCTCCAACCGCTTCAGGTGTTCAATAGTCCGGTTGATCGAATGATAGATCGCGTCGCGGTCTGGCTCCGACGTTATCCAGGTTTTGATACGCTGCTGCTCCGAGCTCGTCAATTCACCCGCACAATGCTTCAAAAACAGTTGAAATACCTCGTCATAGGCAAAGCGCTGCTTTACCCTTTCGAGTTGGCTGTGGAATCTCATGAAAATAGGTTGTTGCTCGTTCACTTGACACGATACGGCCCTCTGGTTGCTATTGCGGCCCTATACCGTTAGAACTCCTTGTTCGGTTATTTTGCCTTCATCATATACCTTAATAATAATGTTCTCGAATGACTTTATAAGGTAACATGGCTATTCGCGCCCTAATGTATTTCCTTCCTTCTACAAGGCTATATTGTACGGTTTGCCTTTTGACACCCAAATGCTCTGCGATTGCCACAGCTGATTCTCCCTCAGCATAATAAAGGAAAAATGGAACCTTAATATTCACTTTTAATTCTTCGGCAAAGGCATAAATCAACTCAAGGGCCTTATCTTTTGTTAATATTTTAAAAGTTTTGTCCGGATCAATATAATCCTCAGTATATAATGCCTCACGTACCCTGGCTATCTTATTACTTCTTCTTTTCTCATACCGGATTATATTGAGACACCGATATTTAACGGCGACTGTTAAATATGCTTTTAATTCCGTGGGTGTGTCAAATTCCTTTCTACGCTCCCAAAGCCAAACAAATATTTCAGCCACCACATCTTCAGCTTTATCTTGTTGTTTTAATATCCGCAAAGCGCATTGGTACACGTAATTATAATAGTGATAGTATACTTGTCTAAACGCGTTCTCATCTCCATTTACAAAGTTTCTGATAATTAAATAATGCACCATATTGATAGACGAAACGTTTATTGCTTCAACTCTTCATTCGTTCGGCTCCCGTGCCAATGGCTCCTAGGAAAAGTAGGGCGCTGTACATTTGAAACCTTTCCCGAACGAGCTTTAGTCCCCGGACTTTTTGGTTCCGAATCGTGTGATGCGAAACGTTACATTGCTCCGCCACCGCGTCTTCCCTCATACCGCCGAGATAACACAAGATGAAAACGCGCCTGCACTCGGGAGGAAGTCCGGCGACAATACACCACGCCTGGTTTTTCAAATCTTTCATGTCCAGGTATTCCAACACATTTTCCTCACATTCCCTGCTGTAATAAAATAGCGCTTCCTGCTGCATTTTCCGCTTTGCCTGCCGCCGGCGGTTCAAACAGGCATTTTTCGTACTAACCGCCAAAAATGTCCAGGCCGCAAAAACATTGGAAAACGCTGTTTGCCGCCGCAAACACGTTGTAAACACATCCATTACGACATCTTCAGCTTCCATCTGGTCACCCAGCATCCGGACGGCGTAGCGGATCAGCGGACGCCGGTACCGAGTGAAGATCTCGTCGTAGTTGGCCGTCCCGACGGACTCTGTATTTGTATCCTGGCTTGACATGGTCATTTTGTTTATGTTCAGGTCATGGCTGTTTACACTTGTTGCTAAAATCGATCGTTCGGCCTCCTCCAGATTACTGCCCTTCCTTCGATTCTTTATCCCGATCATCGGACTCCAAAAGTTCCAACCCGGTGTTTGTGTCACCACCTGGATTGTTCTTTAGCATCACAAAATCTTTTTCCAGAAATATAAAATCCTCTTTATTGATCCTTATATTCTCCCGAAAGCTTCTGTACGTCGTGTTCCGGTAGTTACTGACATACTCAAATACGTCCTGCAGGGGCACCGGAGGTTGTCGGCTTTTCAGGTATTCCATAGCCATACTGCGCATCGTTCCCCCTTTGCAACCCGGCAACTTCCCTTCCCATGCTTTTAAGCCGTAAAGCCCTGACCGGCTCACCAATATAAACTTGGATTTGTCGCGGCGAAGCAGGGACAGCAGCGTTTGTTCATTAACGGTAAACTCCGGGAACTTGCTTTTCAAGGCGCTCATCACCGTCCCGAAATCCGATAGCTGCCCCAGTTCGGAAAATACCGCCACCACCTTTTCGCTCAGCGGCTCACGTACGTTACCCTGAAACGTTAGAATCCCCAAGTCCGGCTTAACACCCACTTCTTCGTACAGTAGGTCTTCACAGAGGCCATACACATCTTCCGGCACTTTTTCCTTTGAATCATACATGTACGCCTGTAGGTAACTTTCAAAGACCCTGCTCCACTCCTTCGAACTTCGCCTGCCCGCCAGCTTATAGATATCGTCCCGAAAAGCCACGAAGTTGAAACGCTCGTAGATCGCATTTTTGATCAGGTAAAACCGGTTCATTTTGCGGTCCTTTTCCCACTTAATCGGCTTCAACTGATGGTAACCAATGAGGGAATGCCGGTCCGGACGCAGGATGCTTAGGATGATCGCATAAAATTCCGCCGTAAAAGCTAGCCCCTCGCTGCTGCTTAAGCCGTTTGCATACGCGTTATTGATGAGCACAACTTCGTTACCGAAGTCGAGGCCCGGGTAAGAAAAAACGTCGGGGTCTATATTTTGCAAAAAGGAGAAATAGGCTGGCAGGCGGAACTCCATCACCGATACCAGTTGCTGGAACCGCGTTTTTGTGACCCCACAATCCTTCGAACATTCCTTGTCCGATTTGACTTCGTTGGTAAACAGGTACCTGAAAATGATTTTTTCATTTTTATTGAAAAAACGAATGGAGCCGGTCAATAAGGCGATATAGTTGAATAGCTTTATTTTACCCTGCGCATCCACGATCTGCTGCAGCATTTCGTTTTTGTTTGCAGGAAGCGGGTCCTGGTAAACATGCCAAATATGTTTGAGGTATTCAAAGGGGAACGTCTTTGGGTTGCGGGACTTCAATAGTTCTGAAAACGAAAGCACATGGTCGCAAAACACGACAAA
>CBIHPC010000457.1:0-4369 GCA_966211305.1 uncultured Niastella sp. | reverse complement strand
CCGTTTTTCCCTAATCCATCACTCCGAACTCAAAAACCGTAGTGAAATTATATTCTTCGCCGGGATGTAAAATGGTATTGGGAAAATGAGCGTGATTGACACTATCGGGCCATGATTGTGTTTCAAGGGCAACACCGCCATGTTGTTTATATGCTATACCCTGACGGCCAATGATACTGCCATCCCAATGATTGGCCGTATACAATTGTATAGCCGGCTTGCTGGTATAAACCGTAAGCGTACGCCCTGTTGTTTCTTCACTTAGCACGGCAGCCTTTTTTATTCTGTTTGCAGCGGTATGGCTTAAGATAAAATTGTGATCGTACCCCATATCGCCGGGAAAACTGTGTATGCCATTTCCGATAAGGCGGGGACTTGTAAAATCCAACGAAGTATTGTGCACTTTTTTCAAAACACCTGTTGGGGTATTACGCAAGGATTTTTCAGTGTACTCACCGGCCAGTATCTGCAGGTGATGATTATGAATATTATGACTTGCAAAACCCGTCAAATTAAAATAACTGTGATTGGTGAGGTTAAGCGGTGTGCTTTTATCGGTGGTGGCCCGGTACACCATATGCAGCTGGTTATCGTTGTTCAAAATATACTGCACCGATACCATAACCCTGCCGGGATATCCTTCTTCCCCATCTGG
Source organism: uncultured Niastella sp. (assembly GCA_966211305.1). Lineage (GTDB taxonomy): Bacteria > Bacteroidota > Bacteroidia > Chitinophagales > Chitinophagaceae > Niastella. The sequence continues at coordinate 3,714 of CBIHPC010000457.1, read as the reverse complement.
ACTAATATACGTAAACACCACGCCACATTCATTGTCATTTTCAACCGTTTCGGCCAGCTGCCATATTTTGTGGCTGAACCCGCTCCAGCCGCCGTGTAAATGGTTCGGCGCATCGTTCACGCTGAGTTGCCAGGTTGTTCCATTCAGGTCAAATGTTCCCCGGTCGATGCGGTTGGCATACCGGCCAACAACGCAACCCAGGTAGTCTTTGTTTACTGTATATAATTCATGACCGGTAAACCCCGCTACAATATTCTTAATAAGATGATACCGGTCGGGGGTATATATGGCGGTAATGGCGCAACCGATATTTGTAAGTTCAACGGTAATTTCCCTGTTCTGCAAAATAACGGTTGCAGGTGGTTCGCTTTTCTTACCGGCATGCTGCCACACGCTTGTGCCCGATACTGTTGGTTTCGTTATTAGCATGTACGAATTTATCGTCTTCAAAAACTGGTTTATCTTTCTGCCGGAACAAGTTGTATCATCAGGGCATCTTTTACCGGCACGCTTAGCGTAAAGGCAGTTTGGCCTTTGGCGATCTTCCCTACTTCGTGCCCTGTTAACAGATCGCGTAAACTATATGTTTTGTCAAGCCATTTCAGTTCAGTGCGTTCAAAGGTTTCCGTGAACGGCTTCGCATCATCGAAATTGAATGCCGCAACCAGCAGGGTATCGCCGGGTAAATAAAAACTCAACTGCTGGGTTTGGCCGTTCCCTACCGGAAAGCGCAGTGGGGTAAACGCTTTAGGCCTGCTGAAAAAATCACAGATGGCCGCATTGTTTAAGTATTGACGGGCCCTTGCTGCCGCTTCCTTATTTCTGAAATCGGTACCATCGCCCAAAATACTTCCCAATGCCATCATAGAGAAGAGCCGCACTTTTACTTCCTGTTCGGTGAGGTCTTTATTTTTTTGAAAGTTCTTCATTACCACCACATCCATATTGGTATAGGGCCAAAGGGAACCTTGCGTCCACCAGAAATGCGTTGCGCTGATCATAGAGGCGCAGGTACTGCCATAATGCGGAAACCCGGTTTGATCGTTGCGCAGATGTGAATACACATCAGTTGATAAAAAACGCGTATGTGCGTACTGGTGTGGGAACAGGGGCGAGATCGCCTGTGTAATAAAAATATCAGGCCCCATTATAGAATCTACCAGTTGTTTAAGCATTTTCATTCCATAGTTATAGGCCTGGATACCTGAGCGTACCACCGGGTTATATCTCCTGGAAGATTCCAACGCACCGGCGGAAAGAAAATCGATCTTTATAAATTTCGCGCCAATGGCTTTGGCTTTTTGCAGTTGTCCTATGATATAATCTCTTGTAGCAGGATGGGTAGGATCGAGCGGAAAGGCGCCCCATTCCCCATCCTTATACGGAACGTAATTATTATTATCATCCAGCAGTATCACATCTTTCAATGCATGGCTGGTATTGGTGAGGGTGGCATTGCTGATATTATTTTTCCAGGTCCACAAAGCAAAAGGAATAAAATAGAAACCCATTTGCTGGCCTTTCTTTTTGCCATAACGGCCTACCGACTGTAATACTTCCGTAGAATAAATACCCTGGTCGTACGAGTCGATGCTCAATACCGGTTGCGTGCTCTTATTGAAATTATTCAATGAATGAAGAAAGTCGCACACTTTGGCCACATCGCCCGGCATCATTACTTTTTCATAACCCAACACCCCTTCTACCCCGAAGCTGTTCCAGTAAAAGGGCGCGGCCTTCGTCCAACTACGGCTGCCGGCTATTCGTTTTACTGTTTTCCCAAACTGCAACAGGTCATTGCGCACATCGGGCGATGCAGAAATATAAATAAGCGGCGAAGCAACGGCGCCGCCCATTTGTGTGCCATGTTGCATATAATCATGCGTGCCATCTTTACCGCCATAGGAATCAGGTAATGATGGATCGTCTTTCGTAGCGGCGCCGCCATATACGATAAATGAATCTATCTGGTTACTAACCGCACCTGTACCATACCTGATACCGGTCTTCCAGAAATCATGCACCAGGCTGCCGACAGTAAACCCGTTCCTTGTTTGTTCATCATATACTGATGCCAGTTCGTAGCTGGTGCCGGAGGCCGGGGCCTCTCCCCAGGGGCGCGAGATCACGTCTACCCAGTTGTCGTTATCGAACGGATAATCGGTAAACATTACCCTTTTACCAGGGGTTGTAATTTTTCCCTGTGCCGCAGGCAGAACCGTTAATGGAGAAATATTCCGGGTTTCAACCATTGCTCCTTCGGCTTTGGCTGTTGCCATAGCGCTTAGTAAGATAAACGGCTGCTTTTCGTAAACTGTTATATACTGCGTAAGGCGAAGCGGCTGTGCAGCATCTTCATGCACCAGGTTGAGACAAATGGCTTTTCCGAGGGGATCACTGAGTTCATCAGCAGAACCCTGGTGACCGCCAAAAGCAGTTGACGCCAACATGCCGGTTTTTACATCCTGCACATACGCCACCGTGTTTTCAAATTGCGTACCGGAGGTAAACCGGTAATGCACTTTGCCTGAATGTAAATTGGCAACAACCATTACATGATCATTTCTTATTACTATGCTGTCGGCCGTTACCTGTTTTTGCTGGCAAACAGCCAAACATGGAACAAGTAGTAAATACAGGAGCAATAATGATAAGGTTTTGTGTTGTATCTTCTTTTTGCTGGTCATCATTAGAAATTAAAATCGTCTTGTTTTTGTCGTGAATGGTGAATGGCCTCGCGAAACGTGAAACGGTTCGCGAAATTTGAGATTTATTTCCAACCTTACGCCGCCCGAATTTCGAGCCGATTGCGCGACGTTGGCCGCGCTGAGGTTTGCCGTTTCACGTTGCCCATTGCCCTCAGAAGCCCGGGTTCTGATCGCCGGGTTTCAACGCACGGTTCAGTTCAAACTCACGGGCAGGCACAGGGAATAACAAATTTTTATCCGATACATAAGGCGCGGCATCGGGGTTGTTTGCTTTTACCTGACTGATGAGCTTACCCGTTCTTTTCAGATCGCACCAGCGCCAGCCTTCGAAACCCAGCTCACGCATCCGTTCTTTCAACAACTCATCGCGTAATTCCTGTTGCGTAGGCGTATGTCCCAATACGGTTTCCCAATTGGTCAGCTTTGCACGGGTACGGATCTTATTCAGGTATGTGAGGGCATTGCCATCGTTCAGCTCATTCAACGTTTCTGCATACATAAGAATGGCGTCGGCATAACGCAAATAATACAGGTTGCGCGATGAAAGACCGCCGTTCAGCGATTTACCTTTGGTGATATCAAACTTCTTCACATGCGGTTTGGTAACATCGGCCCACCACCAGTAATCAACCTCATTCCCGCCGGCATCGTAAAATTTATACCGGATAGATGCGTTCTTGCGCTCATCGCCATCTTCGAAACTATTGCTGTAATAATCGGTAGGTATCACTACATGGCCGCCCCCGCCTGAATCAACATTGGAGATATGCCAGCCACCGAGCGTATTGGCCTGGCCGTTGGTATTGCCGTTCTCATTGGAATATTGGATCTCGAAAAGCGATTCTATATTGTTCTCATTGTTTTCATTGAACAGATCGGCATATTTACTCATCAGGGCCACATTGGTAAGCGACATCAATGGCTGCAGCGTTGCTTTGGCGTTGGCGTAGTCCTTACGGGTAAGGTACACTTTGCCCAACAGGGTTTGAGCCGCTTCTTTGTTTGC
>CBIHPC010000456.1:0-4377 GCA_966211305.1 uncultured Niastella sp. | reverse complement strand
AAGTAAGGAGGCCGATAGTTATTCCATACTGGCAAAACTGGCCGAGTACAGCGGCAACTACAGCAAAGCTTACGAGTACATAAAAAAATGGTATTCGCTCGATACGGCTATCCTGCATAGTGATACCTATAAAACCATTGCCGCATTGCAGGAACGTTTTCATGCAAGCGAACGCGAAGCGGAAAATAAACTGCTGCAGGAAAAGATCGAAAAAGAAACCCTTCGTTCGAGAGCGCTTACACTGGCGGCGGCAGCACTTGGCATTATCGGATTGCTGATAGCCATCGGTTTTGTAATAAAACGAAATGCGCACCGGCGGTTGAAAGCAACCAACGATCTTATAATACAGCAGAACGAAAAGTTATCAGAGTTGAATTTTGAAAAGAACTCGCTTATAAGTATCGTATCACACGATCTGAACACGCCGTTCGCTACCATTCAGATCTGGGGGCAGGTATTGCAAAACGACGCCAACCTTACGGAAGAACAGCAAAAAGCCATGAACCGTATTTTACAGGCGGGTGCCTATGGTGAGCGGCTGATAAGGCAGATCCTCGATGTGGAGCGGGCCGATATCGGTAATCATAAAATGCAACTGGAAAAATTCGACCTGCGGGCATTTACAGAAGAAATGGCCGACAACTTCAGACCGATGGCCGAACGAAAGAAAATTACCCTGCACACGGAAACCAGCGGAAAAAAACTTTTTATCTTAAGCGACCGGTACCTGGTAAGCCGTATCTGTGAGAACCTGTTATCGAATGCTATTAAGTACACCCCCCAGGGCAAAAACGTATGGTTGCACATAAGCGAAGAGCAGGAAGGTATTTACATCAGGGTGCGTGATGAAGGGGTAGGCATCGATAAAGAAGAACTGCCTTATCTGTTCTCGAAGTATAGCAAGCTGTCTTCACGCCCTACCGATGGCGAAACCTCCAATGGTTTAGGCCTTTCGATCGTAAAAAGGATCGTTGAAGAAATAAACGGAAGAATAACCTGTGAAAGCGAAATTGGAAAGGGGTCGTTATTCACTGTTTTACTGAAAAAGTAGCACAATAAAATAATTTTTGTAATTTAACGTTAGATATTGTTACTTACTAACCCATGTACATAAATGATAAAGTCCTCCGAAACATCGGGGGACTTTTATTTTGGATTACTTTTTTATATTCACTACACAATTGAATGTTCCTGGCTTGTAAATTCCAAATCAACCAAATTCAAAATATCGAATAATATGGAGCTGTCTATAACCACGCCGGCTTTATTGTTCCCGGCTATCTCACTGCTGATGCTGGCTTATACCAACCGGTTTCTTGCCATAGCTACGCTAATCAGGTCGCTGTACGATAAATACCAAACCGACACCAGGCAAAAGAACATAGTACATCAGATCCAGAACCTGCGCGATCGTATCAGGCTTATAAAATCGATGCAATTATTCGGGGTGGTAAGTTTTATCTTTTGTGTAGTGTGTATGTTCTGCATCTTTAAAAGCTGGAATGCGGCGGCTTATATCATCTTTGCGTTAAGCATTATTTCATTTGTGGTTTCGCTGGTGTTATCGCTGCTGGAGATCTTCCTTAGCACCAGGGCCCTCGAAGTGGCCCTGAGTGATATGGAAGAGTTAACGAAAACGAATTTGTTCAATTTGCTGCGACCTGCAGATGATAAAGAGAAATAGTACCGGAACTATTTCCTTGGCTTATCGCTCATAAAGAAAACCAGCGAGCCGCCCTTCATGACGTCGTCATGGCTGATAACCGGTTGCTCCAGTTGTTTGCCATTCAGCAACACTTTCTGCACATACACATTTTTATCGCTTTGGTTATTGGCTTCAATGGTGAACGAGTTGCCATTCTCGAGTTTTATAGCCGCTTTGTTGATAGCGGGGCTTCCCAATTGATAAAGGGGAGAACCGGGTGCTACCGGGTAAAAGCCGAGGGTAGAAAATAAATACCAGGCGCTCATCTGACCACAGTCGTCATTACCGCCGAGGCCGTCAGGCGAAGGCTTGTACTGATTTTTCAGGATCATCCTTACCCGTTGTTGGGTTTTCCAGGGCTGACCGGCATAATTGTATAAATACGCTACATGATGTGCCGGTTCATTGCCATGTACATAGTTTCCGATAATGCCATCGCGGGTAATATCTTCCGTTTCGGCAAAATATTTATCGGGCAGGTACATGGTGAACAACGTATCGAGGCGGGCGGCGAATTTCTTTTTACCGCCCATCAGGTTAACAAGATCATCGGGGTTATGCGGAACAAAGAAACTGTAGTTCCAGCTATTGCCTTCAATATAACCCTGGCCATGTGTGCTCAGCGGATCAAATTCTTTTTTAAAACTGCCGTCTTCTTTGCGGGCGCGCATAAAACCAACCGACGCATCGTATTGGTTTTTATAATTGGCCGACCGTTTTATGAACGCATCATAGATGTCTGAACGGCCCTGCTTTTGCGCCAGCTGCGCAATACACCAGTCGTCATATGCATACTCCAGTGTAGTGGAAGCGGAAGTGCCCAGTTTTTCATCGGGAATAAATCCTTTTTCAATATAACTGCCAATCCCTTCATAATTCTTGCGGCTGGCAGTGGTTACACAGGCTTCCAGCGCGTGCGCTGCATCAACAGATGTGCTGCCTTTTACAAGCGCATCGGCAATGACCGATACACTGTGGTAACCACTCATACACCAGTTGTCGTTGCTGTAATGGCTCCAGATGGGCAGCATCTTCAACACACTTTGATCATAATGAGCCAGCATACTGTTAATCATGTCGCTGTTACGCGCGGGTTGTATTACGTTGAAAAAAGGATGCAATGCCCTGTAGGTATCCCACAACGAAAAGGTGGTGTAATTGGTGAAATTATTTGCAGTGTGAATATTCTGGTCGAGCCCCTTGTATTTACGGTCAACATCCATATATACGGTAGGTCCCAGAAATGCATGGTACATGGCCGTATAGAAATTCTGCTTTTCCGGTTCAGGAGCTTCAACGGCAATCTTTGTAAGCTCCGTATTCCAGGCGGCCTGCGCAGCCGCTTTTGTTTTTTCGAAATCCCAATGCGGAATTTCGGTGCGCAGGTTCAACAGGGCGCCTTCGGTGCTTACTGATGATAAGGCCAGTTTGAGTTTTATTTTTTCACCTGCTTCGGTGTCGAAATTGAAGAACATCCGCAACTGCCTGCCGGCGAGGTCGGGGAAGTTCTTCGACTGGTCGAACTTGCGCCAGAAACCGCGGTATACCTGTTTTTTGCTGAAGTCCTTACAACCGTATTCTTTAAAAGGTTTTGAAAAGGTCATGGCAAAATAAACGGTGCGCGTACGGGCCCAGCCGTTGGTTTGGCGGTAACCGGTGATCAGCGTATCGTTCTCAACGCGAACAAAGGTCCATACGTTTTTATCATCGTAGTTGTAAATGCCATGCATCAGATCGAAAATGATATGTGCATCGCTGGTCTTAGGGAAGGTGTACTGATGGAAACCGGTACGGGTAGAAGCGGTTAACTCGGCGGTGATGTTATCATCGTCAAGCTGCACTTTGTAATACCCCGCTTCGGCTTTTTCCCTGGCATGTGAAAAGGCCGAGCGGAAACCGGTTTTTGTATCTGTGGCCACGCCCGGGTTCAGTTGCAATGCGCCAATGGTTGGCATAACCAGGAAATCGCCCAGGTCGCTATGGCCGGTACCGCTGAAATGAGTATGGCTAAAACCTACAATGGTTTTATCGTCATACTGATAACCAGCGCAATACTTGTAAACATCAGGATTGTATTTCCCATTCATTTCATAGGGCAGCGTATCGGTATCGGGACTTAGTTGTACCGTGCCGAACGGAACGGTGGCGCCGGGGTAGGTATGCCCCATGCGCTGGGTGCCGATCAATGGGTTTACATATTGAACTACGTTTTTTTGTTGAGCAAAGACGGATAAGGGGAACACCCATAACAACAGTGACCATTTGTTCATGTCTATATGTTTCTTTTTTAATGAGAAAGATGGGGAGGCTACAAATCTAATGCTAAATTGTTGTAGCGATGGGTTTAGCTATTGTTTAGCTTCCTGAGCCTGCGCATACATTTCCCATAACTGGTCAACTGTTTTACCGGTATATTCCATCCAAAGGGTGTCTTTATACTCGCCTTTATAAGCGGCGGCGTTCATTTTGTCAACGATCTTTTTGTTTACATGCTCTTCTATCCAAACCAAAAAACGGGCGGTTATTCTATACGCATTGGTATAGTGGTGGTTAGGTTTGAAAGGCGTTAACTGCCAGCCGCCTTTTTCATTGTTTACACCGTATTTGTAGCGAACATAATCGGCAATACCTTCTGTAAGCCAGCCGGGTGTATGGCCTTTATGATAAGCCTG
>CBIHPC010000455.1:0-4379 GCA_966211305.1 uncultured Niastella sp. | reverse complement strand
TTACTTTAATTGAATTTAACGGATAGGAAGTTCTTACATTACCTACCTGCACATACGCATCGGCGGTGCGGAACACCCTGCGCAGAAATCCGGCGCCGCCTTCTGTTACCGGCGACCAAAACCATCCTGCGGGATTTGAACGCACCGTTTTGATGCCATTATCATAACATATTTTAAGATACTCGGGATTGAACTGGTTACGTGGGAACACCAGCGACCGCATTGGCGCATTGAACTTCAGAGCCACTTTAGCAGCCGCTTTCAGATCGGCATCAAATGCCATCTTCTCCCGCTGCTGTTCAAGGCAGTAGTAATGGCTGAAGGTATGAGTAGCCAGTTCCTGCCCCGGATACTTTAAGATCATGGCCACTTCTTCAGGTGCAAAATGCGCCCATTGGTATTGATCACTCATGCCATGCTGCCGTACCCATTTGTAAGCAGAATATTTTTCTACTGCGTAGTCAGGCTCTATGGCCGGCTTGTATTCGTTCCACTCCTGTTGGTTTGCGACGAATAAGCTACCAACAGTAGCCCAGGTTACATGCACATCGTATTTTGAAAACATCTCCAGCATCTGCGGAACAATGCGCAACGTATTTTTATAGTTGGCCTCACGCGCCTGACGGTCTCTTTTATCAAAAACGCCCCAGTGTAATTCAAAATCGAGTGATACGGTGAATATTCCCTGCATATAAGTTTTAAGTTCTAAGTTCATAGTTTTAAGTTCTTTTATTCGACACCCAGGCATATTTTCCAGGCCTCGATGATGAATGGCGCATGGCCTCGCGAATCGTGAAACGGCAAACGTGAAATGTGAAACGTGAAAGGGCTCGCGGAATTTAGGATTTATTTACAACCTTGCGCCGCCCGAATTTCGAGCCGATTGCCGATTGCCGTCTCACGTCAGCGTCCGGCTCGCTATCGCCAATTTGGTTTCCATAACAGGCGGCATCTCTTCTTCCCTTGCCTGCCTGGCTCTTTGCCGTTTCATTACCTGCTGATGTTTTTTATAATCCAGGAACATAAGGATCACAAAGAAAAGGAAGTACATGATCATGCTTTTTTGCCTGATGATGATCCCCATATTCGACATCGTATTCGACAGGGCAAAAGAAGTAGCGATAAATGTTACGGCGCTTGTTTTCAATAAGGCCGATCCTTTGCGAATAAACTTGAAAAAGCCTTTCTGGAACAGCTTCCCAGCAAGCGCCAGGTACATCAGGTTCTCTACCGATACAACCAACCCCATGGCGCCCGGTGCATCTACAAATAGCGGGCGGAACCAGAAGGTGAACAGTTTCAGTGGCAAGGGATAATTGGAGATATCGATACCCGATCCCGCTTTTGATAACTCATACGCACGCACGGCTGAAAACTGGTTGAAGCTTTGCATCACATTATCGCCATCGATCTTTGCGAACGCCATGATCTTATCGTACAACAAAACCATTGCGCCCACACTGGCGCCAAACACCAGCAGTTTTTGATACAATGGTACTTTTTGCCGCCCGGTGAACAGGCCCACCACAATACCCACGGCCATGAACAGAAATACGTGCGGCCGTACGTGATAAATGATCAGCAACCCAAGCAACAGGTGTATTTTCCGGGTCTTTAACTGGCTGAGACCATACATCACCATTCCCAGCCCCCAGAAGATAATAGATCCCTTACCAAGTGAAACCGTCCAGAAGTGCATGTTGGGCAAAAAGATCAAAAGCGCAACCAGGTCTATACCGAGGAACTTATGTTTATATCTAAGGTTCTCCTTAAAATAAACATAAAAGAAAACGAACCCCCAGTATCCCATAAACGAAAACAACACGAACATCATTTCGAAGGTAAAACCCAGGTAATTGATAAACGGGTAACCTACAAAATCAATAAACGGCGTTCCGGTGGCATACGCACTGAACCAATCGGCGTAGTTCTGTTGCGGCCGCAGATAATAGTCCTGCGAATCTGACCGCGAGAACATTTGAAATATGTAATAGATGACCGTAAACAACGTATGGAACCAGTACAGGTTTTTCATCATGCCAACCTGAAACCAGGGCAAACGGTGTTTCATCATTTGCAGCATCGGTATCGTTGCCGCAAACAGCAGGATCAACAAAAGTATTCCGCCTATCACAATCCTGAGTTTTATTTGTTAATCAAATCGGTGTAAATATCTTCCAGTTCAGCAACCATCTTTTTCATGCTGAACGAATTGATGACTGTTTCGCGGGCGGCCTGTTTCATGCGCACCACCTCATCAGGTTGCTGCACTAACTGCGACAACCGCTCAACCAGTTGCAGGGGTTGTTCAACAGGCACCAATAAACCGTTCACTCCATCTTTTATTACTTCGGGTATTCCGCCGGCGGCAGTGCAAACCGGTACGCAGTTCATACTCATAGCTTCAAGCAATGCAATGGGTAATCCTTCAAACTCGGAGCTCATCATGAACATATCCATTGCGGTAAAGTACGGCCGGGTTTCGGTTTGCAATCCCGCGAAGAACACATATTGCCCAGTTCCCAATGCCTTTGCTTTTGCATGCACTTCATCGCGAAGCGGCCCGTCGCCTACAATAATAAAATAAGTACCGGGTTGTTTTGCATGTAGCGCCTTCGCTATTTCGAGCCAGGTACCCAGCCGTTTTTGCGCCCTGAACACACAGGTAATTCCAATAACGGTAGCGGTTGCCGGTATATTTAACTGCCTGCGAATGTCGGCCTCAGCGGTTTGCGTACGGGCGTACTTGGCTGTATCGGCCCCGTTGGCCACTACCTGAACCATTGGTTTTGTTTTCCTGTAGTTTATTTTAATGGAACTGGCCACTTCTGCCGAAACGGCTATCACCCGTTGCTGAAGCGGGAAGCTCAGTTTATTCATATAATAGGTGAGCTTGTGGTAGCGTTCCCATTTATTATGTTCTGTATAAACAACCGGCACACCGGTGAGCTTGCCCACCAGGCGGGCCGCCATACCTGCCCAGGGCAAATGGCAATGTATCAGTTGAATTTTGTTCTTACGTACATATGCGGCGATCTTACGTACTGCCAGCAGTATCGCGGCATTGTTCTTAGCCTTAACGCAAACTACCGTTCCTCCTTCCTGCTCAATTGCCGGCACCATCTGGTCTTTCCACGGCAGAAAGTAGATATAATGAAATTTGAATTTTTGTTTATCGTGCTGACGCAATGTTTCGGGTAACAACATCTCAGCTCCTCCACGGCCCAGGGATTTAATGATATGCAATACCGGAACAGGTTCCTGCTCCTGGTACATTTGACGGATATAAGTCTTATTCAAAGTATCCATGTATTAGTTGTTAAGGGGTGATGATACATTCCTGTATACATCCAGGAATTTTCCGGCTATGCTGGCATTCAAATATTCACTCGTAACCAGTTGCCAGGCGTTTTGTATCATTTGTTCATTGTCAGCCGTTCTGTTAAGCGCGGCCAGTACTTTGTTTACAAACGCTTCCTCATTTCCTTTCGGTACCAGGTAGCCGGTCTTGTTATTGATCACTACTTCGCCAATACCGCCTACATCGTAGGCTACAACCGGTGTCTTACAATAAAATGCTTCCAGTATCACACCGGGCAGGCCTTCAATTATGCTTGGCAACAACAACACATCGGCATGTTTCATAAACTGCATGGCGTCATTTCTGAACCCGTAAAAATGTACCTGTTGTTCCAGGCCTTTCTGTTTAACCAGTTCTTCTATCTGCTGTTGAAGCGGACCGCTGCCAACAAAATGCAAACTGGCACCGGGTTGTTTCTTTCTGATTTCTTCAAAGATCCCGATAAGGCGTGCATGGTTCTTTTCGTATGTAAACCCGCCCACATGCACCAAAACCGGCTTTGAAGGATCCTTCAGCGGGCTTTCGCTCCCGTTTTTCAATCCCTCTTCTTCTATTCCAATGGGCACTGTGGTTACACGCGTTTCGAATTGCGGGAACAGCTTTGCAAAATCCGTTGCTGATGTGCGGCTTACCGAAACGATCTTACTGGCGTACTTAAAGAAAAAGCCGTTCAGCAATTTGGCCGGCGTTGTTTTTATGTACAGGCTGATGGTACTTGCATTCCGGAATACGATGGGTTGTTTCCATTTAAAAAGCAATTTTGAAAACACCGCATACTTTAATGTGTCCCCGGCATTCGCCTGAACGATATCGGGTTTTTCCTCTTTTATTATTTGCGCCAGCTGCCGCCAGGCTTTTACATCCCACATGCGTTTTTTGGGCGAACCATTCAACTGCCTTGTTTCACCGGAAAAAGGCAAAGGTGCGCTGCCCGGAAAAACAAATACGATAATGGCCTTATGTCCTTTCTTATTGATGTGGGTCGACAGCTGCGAAGCAAACATTTCAGCTCCCCGCA
>CBIHPC010000454.1:0-4388 GCA_966211305.1 uncultured Niastella sp. | reverse complement strand
AAAGGTAAGATGTTCGAGGACTGGGCAACATTTATTGAAACCGGTACCATTTCGAAACCAGCATAATATTTTGATTTTCGATTTTAGAGATTTTGAGATTTAATGCAAACGCCCGCTGCAATAAGAAATCCCGAAATCTCAACATCCCGAAATGTCGAAATCCCCGATATGTTTACCTACCTTGCGTACACGTATAACTAAAATCGGAATATTTATAAGGCATGTGGCAAGCCATAATTAGTGGGTTAACGCTGGGATGTATCCTTGCTCTCTCTGTAGGGCCCGTAATATTTACCGTAATTAAGCAAAGTTTAAATAATGGACATACCGGCGGGCTGGCCTTTGTTACCGGCGTATGGATCAGTGATATTGTTCTTGTTATAGTAAGCAATGCCTTCTCCTCTTTTGTTACCGGGCTAATGGCTTATAAGAATGTCATTGGTTATTTGGGCAGCACCTTCCTGGTGGGGGTAGGCGTTTACTATTTGTTCTTCAAAAAAGTAACCCTTCGAACCGATGCCGACGGCAATGCCCTGAAGGTTCGCAAACTCGATATGTTGAAGATCCTTTCAAGCGGGTTTTTACTGAATACCCTTAACCCCAGTATTTTTCTCTTCTGGCTGGGAACCGCATCTGCTTTCGCTAAATACAGTTTCAATCAACGGTTATTGATCTTCTCCGTTTGCCTGGCCGTTAATATCGCTGCTGATATCTTTAAAGTGATGCTGGCCGGTAAACTGCGCAACAAGCTAACCCTGCATAACATTTCATTAATAAATAAAGTGTCTGGCGTGATACTCGTTGGTTTTGGGATAGCGCTTTTTTATGCTTCTTTTTTCATGCCCGACAGGATCATGAATTGATCTGTACAGGTTGGCTTAATCATGGTTGCCATTTACGGCAGCGGTCTTTAACAAATCATTAGTTAAATTACAAAAAGGCGCTCTGTAACTTGTTGCCGAATGAAGAAAGCTTTACTATTTATATTACTGCTATCTGTAACAGAAGTGACCTTATCACAAACCTCCGATTTTGTTGTATTAAAAAAACGCAATAACCGAACGATAAAGACCTATTATCCGGGTGCTTTTATAGCTGCACATACCTATAACGGGTTTTCAATAAATGGATTTATAAAAGATATCCGGAACGACACCATAATCGTTCTTCAACAGGAACGCCGTTTAATGGGTACTGATTTCGGCTCTTCCCTCGATACCATGTCGTATACCATTGGCATAGACTATCATGAAATAAAGACCTTTCATTATACGGGCGGGTACACCTGGGGCCGCAAACGGGGTTTTGCCCAAATAACCCTTCCGCGCCTGATGAAGGTGGGTGGTGTGGGTTTCCTGATCCTTGAGCTGGTGAACACCGCTTACCGCAAGGAATCTGTCACTGCAAATAATAAGATAGTTCCATTAGGGATAGCTGCCGGGGTAGCCACTGCAGGCTTTGCAATAACTTACTTTCAGAATAAAAGCGACAAGGCCGGGGGAAAATACAAAGTGGTATATGTGAAAAATTCGAAATAAGAAAATATCCCGGGCTTATATAACGTTAAAGGAACAGCAATCAAAATTGTTATCTTGCAGGCCAAAGAAGTTCCTTACTCATGTCAACTACAACGAAAGAAAAAGCCCTTCGCATCTGGCGCATTATTAAACGGACTTTGATCTTTCTGATACTTTTTCAGTTTTTTTATATCCTCCTTTTAAAGTGGGTTGATCCGCCTTTTACCTTAACACAATTGGGCAGCTTATTTACCGGCAATGGGTTAAAGCGGGATTATGTCGACATGAAGCAGGTTTCTTCCTATGGCCGCTTATCGTTCATTGCCGCTGAAGACCAGTTGTTTCCCGATCATAACGGGTTCGACTGGAAGAGCATCAATAAGGCAATGGAGTATAATAAAAAGAAACCCAATCGCATAAAAGGCGCTTCAACCATTAGCCAGCAGGTAGCCAAAAATGTTTTCCTGTGGCAGGGCCGCAACTGGTTCCGCAAGGGCCTTGAGGTATATTTCACCTTTATGATCGAATTGTTATGGGGTAAACAACGCATTATGGAAATGTACCTGAACGTTTCTGAAATGGGCCCCGGTATATTTGGAATTGAAGCGGCAGCACAAAATTACTTCAGAAAACCCGCTAAAAAGCTCACCCGCCAGGAAGCGGCCATGATAGCATCTTGTATGCCTAATCCAAAAAAATATACCGTAAAGCCTTTGTCGAGGTACGTTGCCAACCGGTATCCCTGGGTGATGAAACAAATGGCCTTTCTGCAAAACGATCCCGATATTCAAAAGATCCTGCAGTGATCATTCAACACACAGCTCAAACTCGGTACTGTTAATTGATGGAAACCCCGGCAGCATGGAGCCAATACACAACCGGGCACTATATGTTCCTGCAGCCACATCGTGCGGAACACTTATGGTAAGCTCAAAACTGACCCCTGTTAGCTTTTGTACAGTCGCCCCCGAATTGATCAATGTTTTTACATCACCGTCCTCGTATAGTACCAGCCATACAGGCGTTTGGCAATAAGCAGGTTGTTGAAATAAAGGAAGGTAATTGCCGGGAACCGAAACCTTTGAATTTACTTTAACGGCGCCCTTCTTCACAGTGGCGCATTTAATTTCAGTAAATAATACCCGCGAAAAGGAATAGAAATTTTGTTGAATACCATCCTGCGGAAAGGGCCAGCCATGTGGGTTGAAAAGCCGCCTGAAATACCCGTTGTTATCGGGCACATCCATATAAACCGTTTTGCCCATCAATGAATCTTCAACCGGCCACATATTGAAATTGTTTCGGCGGTAATATGGCGAGTTCAATGAAAACGCCGGCATACCCGAATAGAACCAGTACTTCGATGCCTTTTGATACGTGTCGATAAACACAACAGGCAGATTTCCCGCTTTTTTATGCATTTCGGTTGTCCATTTACGGTTACCGTGAAACTCGTTTCGTTTTATCCACGGTATGGGCGGAAACCACGACATAATATAAAGCCGCGCTGCCAATACTACCAAAATGGTAATGGGGACGCTTCTATAGATCCATTTTTGTAAACGGTAGTTCTTTACCAGATATCGATGGCTTAACACCATTAACGGTATAAAGGCAGCTACGGTCCAGTTTGCCTCAACGCGTCCTTTAT
The DNA here is from genome assembly GCA_966211305.1 of uncultured Niastella sp. Taxonomy (GTDB): domain Bacteria; phylum Bacteroidota; class Bacteroidia; order Chitinophagales; family Chitinophagaceae; genus Niastella. Next base: position 1,220 of record CBIHPC010000454.1, on the reverse strand, counting down.
AGGTGCTCAGAAGAAAAACTATATAGGTGCCTGCCAGGGTGAATTGCATTGCCCGTTCAGGATATGAATATGGGCGATAGCGGAATGCCGCCCATAACAGGAACCAGCCGATAATGGGGCCGGCAAAAGCTATTTGCCCTATCAGGTATTCGGTTGTAAAAGCGAACCTGTAATTAGCCGCATTGCGCTCGAACAAATGAAATTGAATAGACGGAAAATTATGCCGGTACTGCCAGTACAGGTGCGGGGCAAAAAGTACCAGGCAAACCAGCGCCGCAACATAGGTGTATTTGTTGACAAATAATTTCAGGTTCGATAGCAGTACAAATATTATAACAAGCACGCCGTGATATTTGCTGTATAACATACAGGCCATGCATATACCCAACAGGATGGCGTTGGTAATATTATTATTTTGAAGAAACCGTTGATAAAGCCAGAAGAAAAGCACTACGAAGAATAACAATGGTGTATCAGGTACGGCAATAAAACCGCCTACCTGGGCAACGGCAACAGAGGTGGCCACCGCGTAAAATAACAGATCGTCTTTTTTATAAGTAAGTTGATGTACAAAAAATATAGTGGCTGTATTTAATATCAGAACAAATAACCGAACGCCCACCTCGTTTTGAAAAATGGCGTAACCCGCTTTTATCATAGCGGCGATCATGGGTGGATGATCAAAATACCCCCAATCGATAAACCGGGAATACACCCAGTAATAGGCCTCATCGTCGAAGAGTTCAGTATTAGCAGCTTGGATAAAACTTAATAACGCCCATCCGACATAGAAAACCAACCTGTGATTTCTTAGCAGCGCGTTTTGCATACTCCATCAACAAAGCAACAATTGAAACGGTTCTATTGTATAAATAAATCGTTTACCACCTGGATGGCTTTTTGCAACCGTTCATCATAATTCCCCGATATCTCTACCCAGGGAACCGGTTGATCAGTGAGTAAGTTTTTGTATAACGCATAAAGCTCCTGCCGGGGAGCCAGGTCGGGATACTCTCTTAATGCATCATGCGTCCAGGGCAGGTCAATATTGCATAAAAGGTATAAGTCATATTTACTTTTTGTAATCTGATCCAGTATCCACTGGTGGCATTTACCAAAAACAAATTCGCACCACACTTTCATTACGTATTGATCAGTATCGATAAACAGCAGCTTTGAAGCAGGTGCGGCTTTTTCGATATAGCTTTCTTCCAGCGCCA
>CBIHPC010000453.1:0-4389 GCA_966211305.1 uncultured Niastella sp. | reverse complement strand
ACCGGTGCAGCTGCACCATGGTCGGTACCTAAACTTCCATTTGATTTAATACGACGGCCAAACTCCGAGAAGGTCATACCAACTACACGGTCATCAACGCCCAGCCCTTTCAGGTCGTCCATAAAACATTTGATGGCATCCGATACGCGCGCCATCAGTCTGGCATGCGTACCTACTGACGTATCAGCCGCTTCGGCCTGGCTTGAATGGGTATCGAAACCACCCGTACCCACCATATAAATACGGGTCTTTAACCCGCCTTTCACCAGCCTTGCTACAATGCGTAATTGTTGCGCAAGGTCGTTATTACCCGGGTATGAACCCTGTGAAGTGACTCTTGCTGCAGCAGCCCTTATTACGTTTGAATATTCTTCTGTTTGCCCCATGATCATGCGAATGTAGGTCAGCTCTTTGGCCCAGGGCGTAGGCGGCAAAGGATCGGTTAAGTTATCGAGGAAGTCGTAAAAACTATTCGGGTCGCTGATGGTCATACCCATCGGGAACGAAGGCCCCTGCAATGCCAGCGATGCTACTGAACCTATCTGAATTGCCAGGGGATCGGGCATTTGCGCTGTAGGGTACCCGTTGGGAAAGTTCGGGAACTCATTGTTCAGGTAACGGCCAATCCAGCCGCTGTTTACCACCTGGTCTGAGTCGGAAGCCGACATCCAGATATCCGTGGCCCTGAAGTGAGAGAAGTTGGGCGAAGGATAACCAACCGCCTGTATAATGGTTAACTTGTCTTCGTTGTAAAGGTTCTGCAAACCGGTCATACTGGGGTGCAAACCTGTTTTTGCAGTGCCTTTGAGTGGAAGGATCTTATTTTGTTTGATGGCAATATTTGCCCGGGCGTTATAATAATTGGAATATGTTTCAATGGGAATTACCATGTTCAGGCCGTCGTTACCGCCGTTCAGCTGAATCAGCACCAATACCTTGTCGGTATCGGTAGCGGTTCCCATAAGGGCCTGTACCAATGGTGATGCATTTGTAAAGGCTTTAACGGAAAAACCGTTCAATAATGCGGGCAACGTTACAGATGCAGGTAATGTTTGTTTAAAGAAATCTCTGCGCTTCATAAGATCGGTTTGATTGTTAAGCTAAATGGTACTCGGCAAGGCCAGTTAAATAACTGTATAGTGGTTGCAAACGGTTGTATACTGTATTGTAGGCAGCCATGTCAGTGGGGTTACCAACATGGGCATTCCAGTAATTGCTCCAGTAAATATCATCCGCTTGTCCGTAAAGCAGGGTATCTGCTTTCAGCTTAGCCTTTCGTGCGTCTGACAACGGCACCCTGTACAAAATATCCACCGCATCGTTGATCAATGCATTCGGATCCGTTGGATTGGGCAGCAGCCGGGTAAACGCAACCGGATCTATGATCAACGTTGTATTATTGCGCATATAGCCGGTAGTCATCAGCTGTTCAATTAACTTATGGCGCTTTATTATGGTATCGTGATTGATCCACATTTCATAATACTGTGGTAACTGGTGGTAGGCAGGCCACCCGGATACGCTCGGGGGGTCGCAAATATTCTGCTGCATCAGTTCCGACTGGTTGCGCAGAAACTCCCACATATCATATTGAGCGGCGTAATTCGATGCATCGGGTAATACCACATCGAACTCCCTTACCATCCCTACTATCATTTCGAGAGGGCTTTTGATCAAACATCCCTGGCTAAGCACATCGAAGAAATGTTCGCTTTTCAGCAGGGTTGCCAGCACTGGTTTTATTTCCCAACCGCTGCTCACTAACTGCTGGGCCAGTGGCTTTATAACGTTGGTGAGTGTATCGGGTTCAATAGTGTAATAAACAAACCATGTGTACAGTCTTTTTACAATGAATTCAGAAACCTCAACCTGTTTTGCAAATATCATGTTCAACAGATCATCGAGCTCAGCTTCGCCGCCGGTAGCATCGCTGCGGCCGGCTATTACGGTTCCGTTAAAGAAAGAAGAGAATGTTTTGCTGTTCTTGTCATGCGCATCAGGCCTGAAGAATACCGATTCATCATCGGGTTTGATCCGCCAGCCGGTCAATACCCGGGCTGCCGCCACCACATCATCTTCCGTATAGTTGGGATTGTTCTCTTTTCCCAATGTAAACAGCTCCTGTAACTCACGGGCGTAGTTCTCATCAGGCGCGGTATAAGTATTCAGGTAACCATTGAGGTAACGCAGCATAGCCACGTTAAGGGTCATGTCCTTTACCAGTTTTTTGAAATTGCCTACCGCGCTTTGCGTCAACAGCACGTTGTATTTATAACCATAGGTAGCGGTTTCATACATCGACAATTCGGTTGAAAAATGATTATGCCAGAACAGCACCATTTTTTCGCGAATGCTTCTGTCCTGGTTGATCATGTTACCTATCCACCATGCTTTCAGTGAACCTGCCCTTTTGCTATTGGCTGTACCATCAGTTGATACCGTATTCACCCAGGTAGATCCCTGCGCTACTGTTGTATCGGGATCGGCTGCATCGATGTCGGTATTGTCGTAATTTTTTAAAGGAGGTGCCGGCAAACCGGTTGGTACGTTCAACAATTCATCAACCGCCGCTGAAGGTGACATAGCAAGAAAATGATTGATGTCTGCTACTTTCGCCCCGAACATGGTACGTTTAAGTAAGTGCGCTACTTCCTTTCTTGTCCAGGCGCCGGTGTAAGGTGTTAAGCCGGAATAAATTTGACGCAAGCCTGCATAGGGCATCGGAGAAGGAGCCTTCGATCTCCTTTTCAGCGTGAAGAATTCTCTTCTATCCATAAGGTTGATTTTGGTGGATTGCTTCATATGGTCGGCCTTTTGACTACATGATGACAATCCAATTATGGCAGTGTTTGAACAAAAATGTTGCCACTTGACGAATTGGGGATAAGTGACGTACATTTTCATATAACACTAGTACAAGTACGAACATAAAAAAAGCTGCCTCCTAATGAGAAGCAGCTTTCTATATAATAATTATTTCTACTAATTAATATTTTCTATAATTCCTGCAATTCCCTGTCCGCCCCCAACACATGCCGTAACAATACCATACTTCTTATTAAGGCGCTTCATATCATGAGTAATTTGTATAGTTAATTTACAACCGGTACACCCTAAAGGATGACCTAATGCAATAGCTCCACCGTTTATATTAACTATTTCAGGATCTATTCCTAACGTACGGATAACCGCTAAGGCCTGTGATGCAAACGCCTCGTTCAATTCAACCAGGTCTATCTGGCCGAGGTTCATCGATGCCTGCTTCAATACTTTTGGAACAGCTTCAACCGGACCAATACCCATAACACGGGGATGCACGCCTGCAGAAGCACAGGCAACCAAACGGGCAATCGGTTTCAAACCCAGCTCGTTCACCATTCTTTCACTCATTACAATTACGAAGGCGGCGCCATCGCTTGTTTGTGATGAGTTACCTGCGGTTACCGTTCCATTGGCGGCAAATACGGGCTTCAGTTTATTCAGCACTTCTATGCTGGTGTCTTTGCGCGGGCCTTCATCGGTATCAACCACAAAACTGCGGGTCTTCTTTTTATTCTTTTCATCGAGGTATACTTCTTCAACCGTAACGGGCAAAATGCCGTTTTTGAAATAACCGTTGGTAATGGCGTTGATGGCTTTCTGATGCGATTGGTAAGAAAATACATCCTGGTCTTCGCGGCTTACATTATATTCTTTGGCAACTGCCTCGGCAGTTAAACCCATACTTAAGTAATAGTCCGGTTCGTCTTTCGCAATAGAATAAGCCGGTACGGTTTTCCAGCCTGCCGTTGGCACCAGGCTCATGCTTTCAGTACCACCGGCAATGATACATTCGGCCATACCGCTGCGGATCTTGGCAGTAGCAATGGCGATGGTTTCGAGGCCCGATGCACAATACCGGTTCACGGTAGCGCCCGGCGTATCGAAACCAATGGCGCGGGCGGCAATGATCCTGCCAACCTGCAAACCCTGTTCGGCTTCGGGAACGGCATTCCCTACAAGCACATCGTCGACCCGTTTAGGGTCCAGTTGCGGAACAGAAGCCATCAGTCCTTTGATCACATCAACAGCCAGGTCATCGGGCCGGTAAAATCTGAATCCACCTCTTTTGGCTTTGCCAACCGCTGTGCGGTAACCAGCTACTATATACGCTTCCATATATAAAGTTTATTAATTAGCTAATTTGATAACCTGATAATGAAATACAGCTTAAAGCTTTCAAACAATTCACGTCCTCATTCATTCATACACTTGGTTGTTTATGCAACCTTCTACATCAAAGATAAGGATTGGCAGCAGGAAAACAAAATACCCTGAGCTCCCCGGCGCCCGCCGGTTGATAGTTTATGAATTCACTTGCAAATGCGCTTTTATTTGACAAATTTTGCC
>CBIHPC010000452.1:0-4398 GCA_966211305.1 uncultured Niastella sp. | reverse complement strand
TTATAGTTGTATCGTAAACCCTAACCCCTGAACATGGCACTCTTTTTCTTTTATTTACGCGTGCTTTTCACGCTGATCATGCTTGCTTTTTTTGGTTTTATGGTAATGTATTTTGTTATGTCCTTAAAACTGATAAGGCTGGGCAATAAAGAAGAAAATATTAATAAAAAGCAAAGTGCGAAAAAGTCAATCCTGTGGTCAGTGTCTGGTATGTTGTTGGTGTTCTTTGTGTGGATGGCTATTATGACCTGGCTGTAAGCATATATAAAAGCGAAAGGATCGCGCCGCGATCCTTTCGCATATTGTCTATTCCTTATTGACTATTGACCGGCAGCAGAACTATATGCTTTCTTTTCTCCCCACATATTCAGTAATTCAAGCGAGGGGATCTTGAAATCGCCGCTTAAGCTTACATACAAGCCTATTACATCCTGCTGGTTCAGCGGGTAATTATCGATGCTTTCAAATCGAACATTATACTGGTTTACCAGGTTCGTGTAAACAGAACCCGTAGGCCATACCTGCGTGCCGCGATTGCTGATGTTGATCAAATTGAATTTAACGCCTGCATGCCGCTGGCATTTTTTTGCAATTACATCAGGTTGTTCATTGCTTTCAATGAACATATCAACGCCAACTATATTTTCATTTACCAGTTCTTTCGATTCAAGCATGGTGTTTTTTTCCAGCTTCAGCGGAGTAGGCGTACCTGGCTTATTGGCAATTATTGGTTTGGCGTTTAGTTCAGGTATTTTACCAAAATTACTGATGATTGCATCGGCAAATTGTGTGGTATTGAGGCTTTGCCTGTTTTTATCGCCAAAGTCGCCCGTGTGTACACCCTGTTCAAGGGTATACAGCAATGCGTTCTCAATAACGGCTGCATTTTCTGTAAGGCCAAGGTGACGCAGCATAGCGAAGCCGCTTAATAATAATGCGGTAGGGTTGGCGATGTTCTTACCGGCAATATCGGGCGCCGTGCCATGCACCGCTTCGAATATACATATGTGATCACCGATGTTGGCGCTTGGTGCAAAACCCAAACCACCCACCAGGCCGGCGCAAAGATCGCTTACTATATCGCCCTGCAGGTTGGTCAACACCACCACATCAAAAGTATCGGGGCGGGTAACCAGTTTCATACACAGGTCGTCCACGATGATATCATCTGCTTTAAGATCGGGATATTCTTTTGCTACTTCGTAAAAGCATTCGAGGAATAACCCGTCGGTGATTTTCATGATGTTTGCTTTATGACCGCAGGTAATGCGGCGGGCGTTTTTCTGACGCGCCATTTCAAAAGCATAACGGATCACCTGTAAGCTGCCGGGGCGGGTAATAAAACGGCGGCTCAATGCCACGTCGTGGGTAAGCATGTGCTCTATACCACCGTATGTATCTTCAATATTTTCACGAACAACTGTAATATCGATGGGAATACCTGCTTTGGAGAAAACGGTATCAACGCCGTGCAGGGTTTGAAACACCCGTTTGTTAGCATATGTGTTCCAGGTTTTGCGGGCAGTTACGTTTACACTTTTTACGCCTTTTCCTTTGGGGGTTTCCATGGGACCTTTAAATAAGATACCGAGGCGTTCGATGGTTTGCTGGGCTTCTGGCGTCATGCCGTTCGAAAATCCTTTATCGAATACCCATTTGCCCATGTCAACCATTTCGTATTCAAGGGGCACTTTGTTGGCTTCAAAAATATTCAGAACGGCACTCATTATCTCAGGTCCAATGCCGTCGCCTTTGGCCACTGCAATTTTCATGTGTATTATAGTTTTTGTTGTTAAAATAAAGCCTCATGTAACTGGTCGCAATACCCTTCAAATTATTACATGTTAATAATGAATTGATTATCGCAAAAGTTCCATGTTATGTAATTTAAATACTGATCGATGTGAATAAATCCCCGGCAAAATTAGCCATCAACACCAACAATTCATATTAAAACGTGAATAATTGCTATGGCTGGCTTTTATTTTTGATTATCTTTAATTTCCAAATTGTTAGTACAATGGTCTCAAAGATTTCCGAAGGCATTGAAATAAGTGTCGAAACATTTTACCAGCCCGATTATTCCAACCCTGTTTCGGGAGAGTATATGTTTGCCTATCGGATCACCATTGAAAATCATAATAACTTTCCTGTAAAGCTTCACCGACGTCACTGGTATATTATTGACAGCAATGGCACCAATCGCGAAGTAGAGGGCGAAGGAGTAGTAGGCGTTCAGCCAACCCTTCAACCCGGCGAACGGTATCAGTATGTAAGCGGCTGCAACCTGCGCAGTGAAATGGGTAAAATGCATGGTACCTACCTCATGGAGAACCTGCTTAACAAAACTTCTTTTGATGTGAATATTCCGGTGTTCGAGATGATTGTTCCTTTCAAAATGAACTAGGGCAAGTTAACAGGTTGACGAGTTATCAAGGGCTACTCAGATTATATCCCCGCAAATAATTTCAAACCTCAGAAATAATATATAACACCAACGGCTTCCGATCACCGGAAGCCGTTGGTGTTTATTAAACTTTTTATATTGTTTGAGATTTGCCGTTGATCGCGAGGCTAAAAACTCATGATAACCCGTTAACCAGTCAACTTCTCATCTACCTTACTCCATGCATCATCTTTTTCAACAAACCCGAGAGCAGGAATAACAACAGGCCGGCTGAGCCTGATAAGATCACGAACACCATAAAAAACTCAAACAGATTATGAATGGTAAATCCGGCAAATGTGGGATAGCTCACAGGTATTTTCAGTTCGTTCAATTTGGCGATTGTGGTTTCGCTGATACTGCCCTGTTTATCCAACACAGCCTGCAGGTCAATGCCAACGTCGCTTGCCTTTTTATACTTGTCGCCTGTTGGGGGTAATAAAGCTCCCAATGTACCTGCCAGGGCATAACCGGCAGCATTGGCAAGGAACCAAACCCCCATTAAAAGTGATGAAAACCGTACAGGTGCCAACTTGGCTACCAGCGATAAACCGATAGGCGAAAGACACAATTCACCCAACGTATGAAACAGGTACATCACAATTAACCAGATAACCCCTATTTTACCGGAAACCCCCAGGTTTTTTACCTGAAATGCAATGATCAGGAAGCCAAATGAAAGCAACCACAATCCGATAGCTTGTTTTACCGGCGATATAGGTTCCATTCTTTTTCTTGACAACCATATCCACAACCAGCTAAAAGGCAGGGCAAAAATGATAATAAATAGAGAGTTGGCATTTTGCACCAGGCTCGGCGGCATATTCCAGCCAAACAGGCGTCGATCGGTTTGATAGTCGGCTATAAAAGTAAGTGAAGAAGCTGCCTGTTCAAAACAAGCCCAGAAGAAGATAACAAAAAAGGCCACAAAATACATTACTATTATGCGATCACGCTCTTTTTTAGTGAGGGTGGCATCACTTAGTATCAATCCTGCCAACGTTAAACCCGACGAATATATAAATGAATAAATCCAATTTAGGCCAACCCCAAACCTGAACAGGCAAATCAGACCTACCAAAACTGCAACCGAAATAGCCACCGCTTTTTGACTGAACTGCGCTTTCGTCGATTCGCCCAGATCGTTTTGTGCAGCATTGAATGTAGGTTTCGCTCCAACGGCCTTGCCTTCGGGCGAAACAACATATTTGTTCTTTAACAGGTAAAATATAATAGTTCCCAGCGCCATAGCGATACCGGCTGCCAGGAAGCCCCATTTAAAAGCAGTGACATCGCGAACTTCACCTACTTTCACATCACCCAGGATTGGACAGATAGTTATACCCAGAAAAGCACCCAGGTTAATGCCCATATAAAAAATAGTAAAGGCTGAATCGAGCCGGGCATCCCCTTTAGGATATAACTGGCCCACCATAGAGGAGATATTAGGCTTGAAGAAACCGTTACCTAATATCAGTACGCCCAGTCCGGTCCACATGACGGTACGGGCTGTTTCAACATTACCGGCATAAACAATGGCGCTTATAAAAAGTAATAACTGGCCGAAAGCCATGGTAGAGCCTCCAAGGATAATACAATTCCTGTTTCCGAGGTACCGGTCAGCAATATAGCCGCCCAACATAGGTGTCAAATAGCACAGGCCCAGGAACCCGCCATATATAACGGATGATTCGGCTTCACTAAATGCCAATGCATTCACCATAAACAGAGTGAGCAGGGCACGCATTCCATAAAAGTTGAACCGTTCCCACATTTCAGTTGCGAATAGTACGCCGAGGCCTTTGGGGTGTCCTTTGGAAGAGGTTTTTTCGGTAGAGATCACTTCGGGGGTTATTGTTCCAGTTTGAGCCATACAGTCATGTAATTTTTGTTTTTGAAATCAAGCAATTCGTTAGCGCAGTATTTTAACGGCCCAAAATAATGATTAATTC
>CBIHPC010000451.1:0-4406 GCA_966211305.1 uncultured Niastella sp. | reverse complement strand
CCATGAGGGTGCGGGCTGCAGCTTTTTTGCTGAAATCGACGTAAAGAGGTTACTCACGGGCCTTGGCGGAAAGGTAGGCCGCACGGAAGTTTTCGGTGTTGAAATGACCGTGCCGGAACTGCTGGCCGACGCGGATGTGATCCGCCAGCTCCACGACGGCACAATCGCAGCGCAGGGCCACGTCCGGCCCCTGAAATATAAAACACGCGTTTATGTAGCAATGGAATTTCAGTACCCCTACGGGAGAGAGAACGACCGCACGCTCGACGCGGAGATTGAAGACTTTATCGACACGGTAATCGAGCTGTGCGATGAATTAAACCGGTGGCTGTTTAACCGGCTGCTGCATACCTATGAGTACCTGGTTGGCACCGCTGATCCGTAAACGGGGGCCGCAAGCGGCGGCCCACACGCGGGCGCGCTCCTGTATAAAGAAAGCGCGGCGGTCCTGTTAAGGCAGAACCGCCGCGCTCATCCTGTATTTAAAAGAAGTCCCGATTAGGCGCCACATGGCATAACCGGTTGCACCCTTACGGTAACGCCCGATTGCGTTATTTGAACCCTATTCCAAGCGCAATACGTCGTACTTGCGGATCAGTGGTTTTCTAAGATTTTCAACAGGAAAATACACGACGATCCGGCTGCAATGGGCCTCCTTGGCTTTTGTTACCAAGTGCTTTTTTAAATAGTTCCGTACACTGTCCTGGAATGGTTTCGTGTTTAATGTGTCGCGGACAATGGTTGATGGGTACGTGGTCCTGAATTCACCGTCGGGGTCCAAATAATTTTTGTCCCGCTGTTCATTTGCGGCATCGTAACTCTCCTTGTTCTGACACAGGCCCGTATGGGCGCAAAGGGAAGCAGCGATCACCAAGGCGAAAACTTTCATAATGGATAATTTTTTTGAATAATAGATAATGGTGGCAGTAGTGCGCGAACTGCCGGGAATGCTGTTTGGAAGGTGGTTAAAAATAGAAAAGTTTTTTCGAATTACCGCGGCCGTTTGTTAGCGGATTTTTCTATGATCGCTGGCCTGTTTCCGTTACCGATTACACCCATATAAAAAAACGGGGGCTCCCTTGGAACCCCCGCCATTGATCAGGAAACGCCTGCTGCTTTAAGCCCGTTGATTTTGTGCAGAAAAATAGGCTTTGGTCAGCTTTCGTGCCGCCTGATCGGCCCGTATCCATATAAAACTATCCTTAATAGTCTTACCAGAATTATCGACCATGTTGGCGATGATTTGAAGAAATAATCCGCTTCCATCGAGGCGTTTTGCAATAACATACTGGGTATCGACAATGCGCATGTGATCGAGGAAGGATTTGCCAATCAGGATCAGCGTTTCATCCGACACCTGTTCACTGGGCTGAAACTCCAGGATGCTGTAAAAGCAAGCCCGCTGTTTTGAAGGCCGCAAACCATGTTGCCGTTCGAAATCATCGGCCATTTTCTCCGGGCAATACTCGCGGACGCCCTCCGCACACAATACCGACACACTTGTTCCTTCCAACACTTCCTTACAAACACTGCGGAAGGTAACATCTTGAGGTCGTACGACTGTACTGTTCATAACTGTGAAATTTAATTGGTGGATGTAAATAATTGCCGTTGTTACCGTTTTAACAGGGCCTGGATAAACCGGATCTTTTTCTTTTGGTCCGCACGGACTTCAATGAGGTAAACTGTCTGTATCGGGCAGGTGGTGAAATCGATCGCTCCACCCGGCAGCATATAGCGTCCTGCTTGCTGGCAGTAAACTGTCAATTGAATTTTTTGACCGGTTCGTTTCACCGTGAAATAGCAGTTGATGGCCATTACCTTCTTCGCCCATATCTTGAAGTCAAGTATCGCTTCATACGTCCCTACCGGAACAGATTCCGCAGCATAGTGGTAATGGCCCGGTTGCCAGCCGCTGGCGATTGCCTTAGCCCACGACATTATATTGCGTACTTCACTTGCCATTGCTGATCAGGGCATTGATCTTTTCGTAGGTTTCCGACAGGCCGGCAGTGACCAGGATGTCACCAGTAATGTCCTGAAGCTTTTCCAGCGAGGCGTCGTCAGCCGCCTGAAGCAGCCCGGCTGCTTCATGATCGGCTTTTACCATCAGGCCGATCTCGATGGCCTTGGAGAGAAACAGAACTGCTTTTCGGGGGATTTTTAGATTGAGTTTAACCTCATCGTTCATGCCGGGGGTAGCCAACAGCGTTTCATAAATGATACGCACATCCTTAGTTGATAACATACTCTAAATTTTCGTTCTCACTAAATCTTGTTCACGATTTAAAATTATAAAACCGGAGTTGAAATGAAGGGATTTCACCCCTGTAGAATATACCGGGGTCATTACTTTTCTGTGCGGTCTTTCTAAATTCACCTGTCAACTAGATTGTGAACTTGAAATGTGTTGTTATGAAAATCAGTGAAGCAAATGCGAAGGACATTGTGGAATTCCTGTCCAAGTTAGGTTTTGAGCCCTATCAAAAAAGAGGTATTCATTACTGGTATCTCTCTCCCTTTGGCGATGAAAAAACGCCCTCCTTTAAGGTAAATATCAAATTGAATAAGTGGTACGATTGGAGCGGCGGAGAAAAGAAAGGCGGTGACCTTGTCAACTTTGGTACCCGTTATTTTAACTGTTCGGTAAAAGACTTCCTGGCAAAGATGGATTCGTATTACATTTCCATCACCGCGCATAAGACGCAGCCCCATGTCATCAAGGCCAAGGAAGAAAAGGATTCGGAAATTAAGGTTACGTCGGTCCGTACCCTTACCTCGTTCGCCCTGTTGCGTTACCTGAAAAAAAGGAAGATACCCCAACACATCGGCCAGCGCTATTGCCAGGAAGTGAACTATGACCTGAAAGGAAAATCGTATTACAGTATCGGTTTCAAAAATGACGCCGGCGGGTATGCAATGCGCAACGAATATGTGAAGTCCGCAAGTACTCCAAACGCTCCCACCTTTATCAATAATGGCGCGCGGGAAGTAGCCGTCTTTGAGGGCTTTTTTGACTTCCTTTCCTACAAGGCATTGTATGACAAACAGCAGGAGCCTCCGCGCAATTATCTTATCCTGAACTCCACTTCTTTCTTTGAAGACAAACTGCCATTAATGCAGGAGCATGATAAAGTGCACCTGTTTTTAGACAATGATCCGACCGGGCAAAAATGTGTGGATCAGGCGGTGTCGATCGACAAGGACAAGTTCATTGATGAGCGTCAGATGTACAAAAATTACAATGACCTCAACGACTGGCTGATGAATTTCGGCCTTTCTCAAAAGCAGGGAAACCGGCAGCACCTCTAGTTTCTTTCTTTTCGACCGCACCGTATGCGGTCATCTTTCAAATGAACGCCTACCCCGCAGCCGGAAAACCCCGGTTCTACGCGGGCGTGAGATAGCTGCAAGCGTGCTATCGGCCAGATGTAGCGTTGTAATACAACGCGGAAAAACAGGCCGCCCACTCCGAAGTCGTGGGCGTCATTTGAAAGACAGGACATACATCTTTTTTGAACCGAGTAAATGATACCGTGATGAAGGAAAAAGCAAAAAGGAACCGCCTGGTGCAGGCCAGGCTTACACCCGCCGAGTACGACCGCATCCATAAGAAGTTTTCAAAAACAACCTGCCGCAAGCTCAGTGATTATATGCGGAAGGTGCTGCTCGACAAGGCCGTTACCGTGAATATGCGAAACCAGTCGCTGGATGACTTTATGTCAGAGATGGTTCGCCTGCGAACCGAGCTAAATGCGATCGGAAATAACTACAATCAGCTCGTCAAAAGGCTGCATTCACTCGAGCAAATTTCAGAGATAAAAGTGTGGCTCACATTGAATGAATCTGCCCGCAAATTACTGCTCTCGAAGGTCGAAGAAATCAAGGCAAAAATCGCTCAAATCAACGACCAATGGTTGCTGTTATAAAGTTCAGTTCCAGCCTAAAAAATGTGCTGAACTACAACGAAACTAAGCTGAAGCAGGACGTGGTCGTAAAGGACGAAAAGGGGCAGGAAAAAAAGATAAAAAAGGCGGCATTTATCCATGCCTCGGGATACGCAAAGGACACGGAAAAACTGGGCTACACCGACAAAGAAAAACGCCTGCAAAAACTGATGCAACTGCGGGAAAGCAGGCAGCGAAGCGTGGTCCATATTTCGTTGAATTTCGATCCATCTGAAAAGCTGGATCAAAACCGGCTCCGGGAAATCGCAGACGCCTACATGCAGAAGATCGGTTTTGGAGATCAACCTTATCTGGTATACGAACATAAGGACGCGGGCCACCCACACATTCACGTGCGCCCATAAGGGCATATAGTAAATAGAACCCTAGCAAGTTCTTTGACGAGAGTTTAAAAGTCAATCATCACCCGACTTATCCGGGAGGGAAACCAAACGGGGA
>CBIHPC010000450.1:0-4417 GCA_966211305.1 uncultured Niastella sp. | reverse complement strand
CAATGGATCGATCAGCATAAAGCGCTCATCTTTAAAATAGTGCGTGCATATGGCAATACGGCTATGGATCAGGATGACCTGTTCCAGGAGATCAGTATCCAGGTCTGGCGCTCGATCCCTGCTTTCAGGAATGAATCTGCCGTTACTACATGGATCTATCGCATTGCCCTGAATACTGCCATCAGCTGGGTAACCAAAGAACACAAATACCGGAAGGTGAAGGGCGCATTACATGGCATGCCCGATGTGTTGACTCATCCGCATAAACCTGTTGATGAACAACTGACCTGGTTATATGAAACCATACATTCCCTCGATGAAATTGACCGGTCGCTGGCCCTGCTGCTGCTCGATGGGTTCAGCTATAAAGAAATGGCGGCTATCCTGGGAATCAGTGTTTCAAATGTAGGAGTGAAGATCAACCGCATTAAAAAGCAACTCATTCTTCAATCGAAAAAAATCAGTGACCATGGAATTCGATGAATTGCAAAAGATCTGGGATACGCAAAATAACAAGCCGTTATATGTTATCAATGAACAGGCATTGCATAACCGCATCGTTGCCAAAAAACACCAGGTAATACATATTGCCGTTGTTACCGAGTGGATCCTGATAATTGCCAATGCCATCTCCGGAGCGTTCGTGCTGCAACAAAATTATACCGGGCGGCGTAGTTTGGTATTCGCTTACCTGTTGGCTATATGGTTATTGGGTAGCGCATTTTTTGTGCTGGTAAACCGCATTCGCCGTATGCGGGAACAAAAACGGTTCAACCGTTCGCTGAGCGGCGATTTGCAACATGCACTTGCAACGGCCGTTTATCAGGTGCGCATTGCGCAGATTATGCGCTGGAATACATTGCCAATTGCACTGTTGGTTTTGTTGGGTAGCTGGGAGGGGGGGCAATCTGTTTGGTTTTTAGTGGCTGTAGCGCTCTTCTTTGTGCTGGTTTTTATCGCCAGCGGCTGGGAGCAAAATATATACCGCAACAAAATGAAAGAGCTGCAGGTGCTTCAAAACAAGTTACAGGAAGAAGCTCCGCCGGTAACAATATAAGCCCTGCTTCCACACATGAAAAATTTGCCCCCATACATACTAAATAAGGAATATAATGGTTTATAGGTATTGAAATTCAATACAAAGGCATAACCTGCCGAAAAATATGAACAGCCTGATTCACATCCCTTCTTTTACCTTATTTTCGCCCGCTGTTTTGCCTTTGCACAAAAAGCACATTTTCGTGTCATTTAAAATAAAATCAATACCTGGTTTATGCCATCAGTACGCCTTTTAGCAGCTGCCTGTTCAGCTCTTGTAATGAATGCCTGCTCTAGTGGTGAGGCAAACACTACAGATACTAAAACTGCAGATTCTACCGCTTCGAAAAACACTTCAGCAATTAAAGAAACCAAAGAGAACGTAGCGAGTCCTGCTGCCACCACGCTGGATACTGCGCTGTTCAATAAACTGAATTTACACCTGGCCAATGGCGATTCGTCGGGCCGCTGGCCGGTAAAAACGGCCTACCCCAGGGCCGGTGCTATTTTCCCTTTCAAAAGGGTGGTTGCCTATTATGGAAACCTGTATTCAAAGAATATGGGCGCCCTGGGCGAATATCCGCCAGATGAAATGCTGCAAAAGTTAACCGCAGAATGTAAGAAATGGGAAGCCGCCGACCCTGCCATACCGGTACAACCGGCGTTACACTATATTGCTGTAACCGCCCAGGGAAGCCCCGGCGCGGGTGGCAAATACCGCCTGCGGATGCCCTTTCACCAGATAGACTCCGTGCTGAAAATGGCGGAACGCATCAATGCGCTGGTGTTTATTGATGTGCAGGTAGGCTTCAGCAATGTACAGGCCGAAATTCCCGAACTGGAGAAATACCTGAAGATGCCGCATGTGCACCTTGGTATCGATCCTGAGTTCTCTATGAAAACCGGTAAAAGACCCGGGTCGGTGATCGGCACCATGGATGCCAGCGACATCAATTTCGTTACTGATTACCTGGCCAACCTCACAAAGGCAAACAACCTGCCGCCCAAGATCCTGGTTGTGCACCGCTTTACGCAAAACATGGTAACCAACTATAAAAATATTAAACTTCAACCCGAAGTTCAGATCGTTATCGATATGGATGGCTGGGGCGAACCTTCACTTAAACATGACAGCTATAAAGCCTATGTTTGGAAGGAACCTGTACAGTTTGCCGGTTATAAACTGTTTTATAAAAATGATATCCGCAAACAGGGCAGCCATATGCTGACGCCTGAAGAAGTGCTGGCTGAAAAACCACAGCCGATCTATATTCAGTATCAGTAAGGTTGAAAAGAATTATTTAATTTGGAGGGTCCCCGCGGCGACCCTCCTTTTTTTATAGTAATTAAAACAAAGCTCATATGTCATATAATGAAATGCTGGCCAACCGGGTGCGGGAAATTATTGCATTGACGCATGACAGGGTTGAGGAAAAAAAGATGTTTGGCGGATTGTGTTTTATGGTCAATGATAAAATGTGCGTTGGTATAGAAAGCGAACGCATGATGGTACGGCTTGACCCTGCGGTTTATGATGCAGTTTTGGAAAAAGACGGCTGCACGCCAATGGACTTCACCGGCAAGGTAATGAAGGGATATGTATTCGTTGATGCTGCCGTGCTGAATACAAATAAGAAACTCGACTACTGGGTGCAACTGGCGCTTGATTTTAATAAAAGAGCCAAACCTTCGAAAAAGAAGAAATAAGATGGCTGAAATCGTATACTTATTCGAGCGCGTTCCCGCTAACTTCAATTTGTAAGGGAAAAACAACTACAATGCAATTGATTTAAAAGCTGTTGCAGGGGCAAGGCGGTAAAGCCCGTTTATTTCACCGTTACTTTTCACTTACTCATCGATACAACAACTGGTAATTTGTGTTTTTACTTGTATATTTAACAACACTAATAATAGCCTGACAGCCATTTCCCTTTTAACACCGGGCAGTTGCCCCATTGCCGTTGGTTCCCCCTTTTAAACCGGTATTATATCTATATGGAGGACCAACCCCGGCTAACTAATTTTCGTAATATAGTTTACAAGTTTTTTAGTTGCCCCTATAAAAACGTGGATGAAACATATA
This sequence comes from uncultured Niastella sp., assembly GCA_966211305.1. Lineage (GTDB taxonomy): Bacteria > Bacteroidota > Bacteroidia > Chitinophagales > Chitinophagaceae > Niastella. Next base: position 1,296 of record CBIHPC010000450.1, on the reverse strand, counting down.
CTACTCTGCTTAATTGCCATTACTGTAGCGTTTTCAGGATTTACCCAAACGCAGACCTGTCCCGCTAACATCAATTTTGGGTCGGGCGACCTGTCGCATTGGTCAGTTACCACGGGATTGATGGGGGGAGCTTCCCAAACTTACCCTGCCCCCAATACAGGGCTTACCACCGTACCGGAATATTCAATTAGTAATACGGGTATACAGGTGATCACTTCACCTACGACCGATCCTTACGGTTTTTTTCCAACCGTTCCAACCATAAACGGTTATGCTTATAATTATTCCATAATGCTGGGTTCAACGGCTACCAGCCGTTCGTTAAACACAGGCGGCGGCCGCAACCCCGGTGGTTTTACCAGGGCCATTTCTTATATTATCAACGTTCCGCCCGGACCCATTACGGAGCCATACACCATGACCTATGCCTACGCCATGGTGCTGGAGAATGGAACTCATAATTCAAACGAACAGCCGCTTTTCAAGGCAACCCTAAGCACGCACGACAGCATAATTACCTGCGCCTCGCCGGGTTATTATCTTCCCACGTTCAATAACGCATCAGGTGGCGGAGGTAGCTCATCAGGCACAGGGGCTACACTAGATACAGCCACGGCCCTGGCCAATGGTTTTTCAAACAGCCCTACGCCTTTTTTGTCTTTTTCGGGAGCTGGTAACCAGAATGGTACTTTACTGTATGATGTATGGACCAAAGGCTGGACCGAAGTGACCTTCGATCTTTCTCCCTACCGCGGCGAACAGGTAACGCTTACTTTTGAGGCAGACAATTGCCGCCCCGGAGCCCACTTTGCTTATTCTTATGTGGCATTGCGAAATACCTGCGCCGGTTTGGAGATCAGCGGGCAAAGGGTGGCATGCACCAATACAACAGTAGAATATTCAATACCTGCGCTTGCCGGCGCTACCTACGACTGGAAAGTTCCGCCCGGCTGGGTGATCAATTCTGGCCACAATACCAATATTATTAATGTTACAGTGGGAAGTACCGGTGGCCATGTCATCAGCCATGAGGTAAATGGTTGCGCAGATCTGCTCGATACCATCGATGTAACAACCACTCCGCCTACGGTTGCCGGCAGGGTAATGGATGATACAACAGTTTGTGCAGGTAATAATAATTGTCAGCTCCTGGTGGCAGATGAAGTGGGAAATGTTTTGAAATGGATTTCATCAACGGATGGAATTTCCTGGAGCGACATAAACGTCACTTCCGGCAACTATACCGCGCAGGATCTTACTACCTCAACCCGTTACGCTGCTCTTGTTCAAAACGGC
>CBIHPC010000449.1:0-4419 GCA_966211305.1 uncultured Niastella sp. | reverse complement strand
AATCGGCAATACCTTCTGTAAGCCAGCCGGGTGTATGGCCTTTATGATAAGCCTGAACGATGTGCATGGCTTCATGGGTGATCACATCGATATCTTCGGGATGGTTCTTCATCCATTCGGGGTTGCAGCGGATGACGCCGTTACTGGCGGCGGCCACCCCGTCATAGGAGGGGTCAATAATAAAGACCACTTTTTTGTGCGCATCCCGGTTAAAGCGTTTTACTTCCTGCGGGTAAACGGTAAAAAATGCTTTGGTTAGTTTTTGCTGGGTTTCTGAATTGAAGGTGGAGTCCTGTACGAGGAAAATGAGTGTAAACCCTTTTTGGGTGAGGGAGTCGCTCCGGTAAATGGTGTTGTTGTTACGGTCGTTCCAGTCGTAAGGTTTACTATTTTTTTTGTTGGTACCGGTTTGAGAAATGGCTATACCAAAACAGCTACAAGCTACAACGGTGAGAAATAGGCGCTTCATTGATTTTTCTTTTAATATTTGTGGTTTTGTTACATGAAAATGCAGGGTTTAAGATAAAAACCTGCAAGGCAGCCTTTTAGCCCCACAGGTTCAGGAAACGTAAGCCTGCCTTACAGGTCATTTTGTTAACAGGTGATGCCGGGAAAATCCTGACGGGCTTTGTTGAACCGGGCATCGGTGGTTGATGACCATGAGCGCCTGCCAGGCTGATCATTTTCGATTTACCATAGCAATACAGGCAGGTACCGGCTGATCCTGGTTGAAAATTGGCAACAAAATAATTTCCTTTGAAGTATATTGTTGTCAACAGAAACCAAACTAATTGTTAACGGAAATTAAACGGCAAGCCGGCAGTGGCAATAATTCATCAAACCTGATTACCTTCCTGTACAGGATCTGGTTTATGATAAAGCACCCCATTATTATCTATAAGGTAGTGGCTGTTATTGCTTTCGTTGTGCTTGCCTCTGTGCAGTTCTTCCTGTTATTCAATATGTACAGGATGGAAGACGAGCATTATTATGCTATTGAAAAGCAAAAGCTGCACGATGTGTATGAACCTGTTATCAGGAACGACAAGTTATACCCCGGCGCGGTGCAGATCATCGATAAGCACGTATATAAGTATATAGATACGTTGGGTATGCTGTATGAACGTAAACAGTTCAAAGCATTTGATACCCTGCGACAGCTGATGTGCGATAGCATGTTTGCCGAATTGCGGGCTAAAAGTTGCGGCGACAGCCTTGTACAGGCCATGAAAAAACAGCTTGGAATAACAGATAGCCTGCAGTATTGCCTCGTCATCGGGCATATCGATTTCGCCTTTGAAGCCGGGCAATATGTTCCTGTTTACACCCGTGGGCATAAATACCCGCTCATTAACCCCGCTATTCAGGATAGCACCGGCATTCGTATTTCGGGCATTCTTAAGGATATCAATGGAAAGAACGCCATCAGCAGCCTGGTGGTGACCAGTCCGCTCGCCCGTAGTTATAAGATGGATTTTGCCTTACACATCGACACCCCCGGCCGGGTGTGGGGCGTTATCAAAAAAATGATGCGGGTATTCCTGCTTTCCTTATTCTCTATTTTCAGTGTACTGGTTATTTTTTATATCACGTTCAGGAACTGGCTTAAGCAAAAGAAGCTGGCCGATATGCAAACCGATTTCATCAATAACATTACGCATGAATTTCATACGCCGCTAACGGCTATCATGGTGGCGAATAAAAGTTTGCAGAATGAAAAGTTAACTGAGAGGAAAGAGAATATATCATCATTGACAGGGGTCATCGGGCGTCAGAGTGACCGGCTGAAGAAGCTGATAGGACAGGTAATTGATGTGAGTGTGGGCAGGATGGTAAAGTTGAACAAAACAACCCTTTCGCTGAACAATCTGCTCGAAGATGTTTTGCTCGATTACCGGTTGAATATTTCCGACAGCAGTGTGCAGCTTGACTTTGAAAATCATACCACGTATGATCTGGTAGCGGTAGATGTTTTTTATTTTACGACCATGCTGCAGAATATCATCGACAATGGCATAAAATATAATAACAGCGCGCCCAAGATGATAACCGTTTCAACAACCAATACCGATGAACATGTTTTGCTGAGTGTAAAGGATAATGGTATTGGTATGTCGGATGCCATCACCCGGCGCATATTCGATAAGTTTTATCGTGCACCAAACTGGAAGAAAGAACCCATACAGGGATTGGGCCTTGGTTTGCATTATGCCCGGCAATGTGTTGAAGCGCACAACTGGAAGCTGGATGTAAAAAGCAAACCCGGGGAAGGGAGTGAGTTTATTATTTTTATTCCCTGTCAACATTAAGGTATATAAAACCAGAAATCAATCATCGTCATCGATGAAACATAAGGTCCTGTTTGTAGAAGACGAACCAGACCTCGGGAATGTTATAAAGCAATACCTCGAGGTTATGGATTTCGAAATAGAGTGGTGCACAAATGGTGCCACCGCCCTGAACGTTTTTAAGGAAAAAGCACATGAGTTCAGCCTGCTTGTAATTGATATTCAATTACCGGGCATGGATGGTTTTGAACTGGCCGGGCGCATTAACCGCATCAATAACGATATTCCCTTTCTTTTTTTAACCGCCCGTAACGAAAAGAAAGACCGACTGCATGGATTGAAGCTGGGTGCCGATGATTACATCAGTAAACCGTTCGATATCGATGAACTGGTGCTGCGCATCAAGAACATCCTGCGCCGTCATCATGTTACAGAGAAGAACAGGCAGCCTATTGGTATTACAACCTGTGGCGATATAGTGATGCATAAGGAACAGTTTAAAGTAAGCATTGCCAATAACAAACACGTGACGCTTACCCAGCGGGAGTTTGAATTGCTTGAATATCTTTTTCAGAATAAGAATAAGATCCTGAAGCGGGAAGAAATACTGGAGAACCTGTGGGGTGAGAACGATTATTTTCTTGGGCGCAGCCTCGATGTGTTTATCTCGCGGTTGAGAAAACATTTGAATTCCTCAAAAAAAATTGCCATAAACAGTGTTTATGGCGTTGGGTTTATTTTTCAGGTTGAAGAATAGTTCACAGTTCAGGTTCAGGCTGCCGCCATTGCCTGCAGGGTGTAGCCTGTGGCCTTCGGCGTTTTTTATTATTCATCGCCTGCATAATACAACACGTTTAGTAATCGAATTTGGTAGGCGACTTTGTTTTGTAATTGGCGTCATAGCGCACAAAGAAGTATAAGTAGATAACCCGGCTAAGGCGCATGAGCCAGGGTTGCAGCACAATGAGCAGGCCAATGTTGATACCAAGCCACCAGAAAAAACGGTTGTCTTTGGTGCTCATTCCTATGAGCACATACCAGGCAACAAAGGAGGCTACGGATAATGCCACTGATAAAGCGTAGCTCACATAACCGGTGCCGTACCAAAAGCCTACTTCCAGTTCAAATTTCTGTCCGCATTCAGGGCAATGCGTGGGCATGTCGAACACTTTTTTCAGATTCCAGTGATTGGCGGTATTGAACATAGGTCCTCTGCGACAGCGGGGGCATTTCATGGTTAACATGCTCCAGAGGAAATTGGGTTTGGATGCGGGCATTAAGGGCTCTTTATTGATGAACCGCAAAGGTACGAAAATAGCCTCAAGCTTCAAGCCGAAAGCCGGATACAAAAATACAGCCGAATGCGAAATACAGAGTACAGCCGAAAGCTCAAAGCCAAAAGCCGAATGCGAAATACAGAATACAGCCGAAAGTTCAAAGCCGAAAGCCGAAAGCGAAATACAGAGTACAGCCGAAAGCTGTAAGGCCGGGTACAGGGTGGCAAAAAAAGTTCCCGGGCAAAAACCCGGGAACTTCTATCTATATAAACTGTGAACTGTGATCTATAAACTAAGAACTTTTTTCCGTTCCCCTATCTGCTGGCGCCACATGGCGTAATACAAGCCTTTTTCTTCCAACAGGCTTTCGTGGCTGCCTGTTTCCACTATATCGCCTTTTTCGAGCACATATATGCGGTCGGCATGCATGATGGTCGACAAGCGGTGGGCGATCAGGATGGTGATCTGATTGCGTTTTGAGCTGATTTCTTTTATTGTATTGGTGATATCCTCTTCGGTGAGTGAATCGAGAGAAGACGTGGCTTCGTCGAAGATCAGCAAACGTGGTTTGCGCAACAGGGCGCGGGCAATGGATAAACGTTGTTTTTCACCGCCCGATAATTTAAGGCCGCCTTCACCTATCATGGTATCGAGCCCTTTTTCGGCGCGTGCCAGCAGGTTGGTGCAGGCTGCTTTTTTAAGAGCGTCGATCAGGTCTTCTTCGGTGGCTGTGGTGTTCACAAACATCAGGTTTTCCTTAATGGTTCCTGAGAACAACTGCGTATCCTGGGTTACAAAGCCGATCTGGTTACGCAGGTCTTCGAAGTTGATATCGGTTTCATCGATACCGTTAT
>CBIHPC010000448.1:0-4428 GCA_966211305.1 uncultured Niastella sp. | reverse complement strand
CCCGCATGTTATTCAAAAATGTTATAGGCCAGGCAGATGCAAAATTGCATCTGGCTAATATGGTTCAACAGGACCGTATCAGTCACGCCCTTTTATTTCTCGGTAAAGAAGGCGTTGGCGCACTGCCCCTGGCCATTGCATTTGCACAATACGTTGTTTGCGAAAAGGTTAACCGCAAAGCAGCCGCCGAACAGGCTGGTCCGTCCCTTTTTGGTGATGAACCGCCTGCAGCCCCCCGGCCAGGCGCCGGTATGCTCGATTCCTGTGGCGAATGCCCCAGCTGCCAGAAGATGCAGCAGCTGATGCACCCCGATGTTCATTACTCTTACCCGGTAATTCCCCGCAAGTCGGGCGACAAACCGCTCAGTTCGGATTACATCAGCGAATGGCGCGAGTTCATAGCCAAATATCCGTATGGCAATTCGTACGACTGGCTGCAGTTTATTGGCGCAGAAAACAAACAGGGGAATATCACCGCATATGAATGTAATGACATCATTCGCAAGTTGTCGCTCAAAAGTTTTGAAAGCGGATTTAAAATATTGTTGATGTGGATGCCCGAATACCTGGGCAACGAGGGTAATAAGTTATTGAAACTCATTGAAGAACCGCCGCCAGATACGCTGTTTATATTAGTGGCTGAAAATGAGTCGCTGATCCTGCAAACCATTTTATCACGCACCCAGCTGGTAAAAATTCCGGCCCTCACCCACCAGGAAATTTCCGCCGCGTTGATTGATAAGGCAAAAATGGCTGAGGATCCTGCCCGCCAGATCGCCCTCATAGCCGAAGGCAATTACCGCGAAGCGCTGCAATTGATGCAGCATGCCGATGAGGACTGGCAGTCGCTCCTGCGCGAGTGGCTGAACGCCATTTTAAAGAACGGGCCCATAGCCCAGGTTAAATGGATAGACGAGGTAAGCAAACTGGGCCGCGAAAAACAAAAACAATTCCTGCGATATTTCACCCATTTGCTTGAACAGGCTATCAGGCTGCACGCCATGGGCCCGGCCAACCTGCACCTGCCCGATAAGGAAAAGGACTTTGCCGGCCGCCTGAACAAAATTGCCGCGTTCAACCAGCAGCAGGCCATTATCGAAGAACTTGATAAGGCCACCTATTATATTGAGCGGAACGCCAATCCCAAAATGCTGTTCCACGCTCTTACCATTAAATTATACCACATTATTGCCAACAAGCAGGTCGCGACGGTTATTTAGGGCAATAGGCGGCTAACTTACAAACGTTATCATATACATACCCTTTTAACGTTAATAACTTATATTTGTAAATCGGCCTGTTAAGCAGGAAGCAGAAAAACTGTGCGATTGGGGTTGCATGCGAGCAGGATTGCTATATATATTAGGTCATCTTATTTCGCTATATTATTCATAAATGCGTCTTATTCAGAGCGTTATATTTTTGTAACGCAATACGGGTGAATATGGGCGCACCCCGGTTTCCCGGAGGTTTGTATAATACCCTGCCTTTATTTCTGCATGCGTTTTCCGGCCGACCATTAATAAAATTTATAAATCGTTAATCCTAAATAAAGAATGGGATGTAGTTCATGCGGAACAGGCGGTAAAGTAGCCGGTTGTAAAAGCAATGGCGGTTGCAGCACGGGAAGTTGTAACAGGATGAATGTGCACGATTGGTTGAGTAACCTGCCATTCAGCGACCCCTCGGGGAGCTGTAAGATCGTTGAAATAACTTTCAATAACGGAAGCCGGAAAGACTTCTACCGGAATACCACTGTTCATTTATTCGAAAAAGGCGACCTGGTTGCCGTGGAAGGCGTTAGCGGGTTCGATGTTGGAACCATTAACCTCACCGGCGAAATTGTTCGGCTACAGATGAAGAAAAGAAATGCCGACGAAACCGACCCCGACATTAAAAAAGTATTACGCCGCGCCACCGATAAAGACATCGAGATCTGGCAGCAAAATAAAGACCGCGAAAAAGAGGCCCTCATCCGGGCCCGCGCCATCGCCCGCCAGCTCAACCTCGAAATGAAACTCACCGAGGTTGAAATTCAGGCCGATGGTCGTAAAGCCACCTTCTTTTATATCGCCGACGACCGCGTCGATTTTCGCGAACTGATCAAGGTGTATGCAAAAGAATTCCGGGTAAAAGTGGAAATGCGGCAGATAGGCGCCCGCCAGGAAGCCGCCAAGGTTGGCGGTATCGGCAGTTGTGGCCGCGAATTGTGCTGCAGCACCTGGTTAACCGATTTCAAATCGGTAAATACCACCGCCGCCCGCTACCAAAACCTGTCGATCAATCAAAGCAAACTCAGCGGCCAGTGCGGCCGGTTAAAATGTTGCTTAAACTATGAGCTCGATATCTACCTCGATGCCCTGCAACATTTTCCCGACAATGCCGATACTTTACAGGTAGCTAAAGGCACTGCCATCCTCATAAAGAAAGATATTTTCAAAAACCTGATGTGGTATACCCTGCCCGATACCAGCAAACAGTATCCGCTGACCATTGAACGGGTAAGGAAGATAAAACAATTGAACGAGCGCAACCAGGTGCCCGATGAACTGGAAGCAGTTGATGTAACCACGCAGAAACCAAAAGAGGTTGAACCTGAATTTGTTGATGTGGTGGGCCAGATCAGCTTACGCAGCCTCGAAAGGGCCGAGAAAAAGAAACGGCACCATCATCACCAGCAGCAAGGCCAACAAAAAGAGCAGCCGCGCCAGCAGCAACAGCACCGCGGCGGTCGTGATAACCGTGACAACCGCGATAACCGCCAATCCGATAAAAAAGGCGGCGGCGACAGAAGACATAACCAGCACAGGAACCAGGGCGGCGGCCAGAACCAGAACCGCGAGGACCGGGGTGGGAATAAGGGAAAGGAAAAGGACGGAAAATAGTGAAATGAGGAATGAGAAAGTGGGGAAATGCTGAAGTGAGGTAGGGAATATAGATCCGAAACTTATGGATAGTAAGCTTCGAAGTTCGGGAACTTACTCACCATTGACCATTGACGGTAAAACCTGTATCTTGAAATAAAAATTAAAACGCTAAATCTATGGCTCTGTTTAAATCCGGTAACCCTGCATTGAGGGAGAAAACCTTCTCTCAGCCCTTCGCCGTATATGGCGATGACGCAATGACTGTTAAAGGAACGCTGAATAAATTCGGCATTCTTTTCTTACTTACTATGGCAACAGCCGGCCTCGCCTGGAAAATGGCTTACTCGGGAGTTAATGTTACTACCTACATGTGGGTAAGCGTATTCGGCGGATTAGGTATTGCCCTCATAATGGCCTTTAAAATGAGCCTGGCCCCATACCTGGCGCCTTTGTATGCGCTGGTAAAAGGTTTCGCCGTAGGCGCCATTTCAGCCTATTACAACTATGCTTTTGAAAAAATAGCTCCCAATATCATTACCCAGGCAGTTGCATTAACCTTTGGTGTGGTGATAGCGATGTACTTTTTGTACAAGTTCAACATCATTACGGCAACCCCAATGTTCAAAAAGATAATTATCATTGCCACTGCGGGTATTGCGGTTTTCTACCTGATCGCTATCGGTATGCACTTTGCAGGCATCAGCATTCCCTTCCTGCATGAAGGAAGCACTTTCGGTATCATCTTTTCTCTGGTAGTAGTTGCATTGGCGGCCCTTAACCTGATCCTCGATTTCGACCTCATCGAAAACGGTTCTAAAATGGGCGCACCCAAATACATGGAATGGTATGGTGCTTTCGCGTTGCTGGTAACCATCGTATGGCTGTATCTCGAGATCCTGAAATTATTGTCTAAACTGGCAAGGAGAAACTAAACTTTCAAAGTTTAATTATATTACAAGGGCGTCCCGGTTAAACCAGGACGCCCTTTTGTATTTAAAGAGAGCTTACTTTCTGTATTCCATAATCACATCATCACATTATCGAATTATCCCATTTCTCTACCATCCATCGCCATCAAGTACATTACCCAAACCGCCTAAAATGCTGCCTTCCTCTTTACGGCGTGGCCCGCCATAGGCTAAAATGCGGCCTGCCAGGCGGCTGATGGGCAACGTTTGGATCCATACTTTACCGGGTCCCCGCAATGTAGCAAAGAACAAACCTTCACCACCAAACAGCGTATTCTTGATACCACCCACAAACTGGATATCGTAATCGATGGTTTGTGTATACGCCACCAAACAACCGGTATCTATCCGCAGCAGTTCTCCGGGCTGCAGCACTCTTTCAAATACGTGACCACCGGCATGCACGAAAGCCATACCATCACCTTCGAGTTTCTGCATAATAAAGCCTTCACCACCAAATAAACCGGTACCCAGTTTACGCTGAAATTCAATACCTACGCTTACCCCTTTTGCAGCACACAGGAATGAGTCTTTCTGCGCAACGATCTTTCCACCGAAATCCATCAGGTCGAGCGGAATGATCTTACCGGGAT
>CBIHPC010000447.1:0-4431 GCA_966211305.1 uncultured Niastella sp. | reverse complement strand
ATAAGCATTGCCTGCTTTAAATAATCGATTGGTTATCATTCTGCTTGAAGTGGAACCGGGTTGCTATACCTATTGACCAATCAAAAAATAATTAAGCTCCGACTGTACTGTCGGAGCTTTTTCTTACCGCCTACATCATATCCTACGACCTTTAGAGTTTCACTGTTCTATAAGGCCTGAATCAATGTACCTAAAATCCCCTTTGCGAACTATCCGGCGCCCAAAACACAGCAGGCATCGGCTTTTCCAGCAAATACTGGTAATAGAATTTATACGCCTCATAGCGGTTGTGCACTCCCTTCAATCCCATAATACTGTGCCGCTCGCCGGGGTAGGCCATGAACTCAAAATGCTTTTTCAGGTCTTCCAGTTTATCGATGAATACAAGACTGTTTTGCATATGCACATTGTCGTCAGACGTACCATGCACAATACGTAACAGTCCCCTGTATTTATCGGCATAGGTCATTACCGAGGTGATCTTATAGCCATCAGGGTTATCCTGCGGCGTGTTCATGAACCGTTCGGTATAATGGGTATCATAAAACTTCCAGTCGGTAACCGATGAATTGGCAATGCCATACGGAAACACGTCGGCCCCATAGGTAAGCGCCATACAGGTCATATAACCCCCGAAGCTGCCACCGGTAATGCACAGTTTATTGCTATCTACCCAGGGCTGTTTCTTTAACCAGCGGCCACAGGTCATATAGTCCTCTATTTCGTGTTTACCCAACTGGCGGAAGATATAGTTCAATCCCTTCTTGCCAAAATGCCCGCTGCTGCGGTTATCAAAAGCCACCTGTATCATGCCTTCCTGCGCAAACCATTGAACAGGGGAGATGGCTGGTTTCCAGCGATCGTAAACAGTGCCGGCATTGGGGCCGCCATAGATGCTTATGAGCACCGGGTATTTTTTATTGGGGTCGAAGTTGATGGGGTAGGTGATAGATACCGGCAGTTCGAAAACTCCATCGGCAGAAGGCACCCGTACAATTTCGGTTTTTGGTAAGTTATAGTTGCTGAAACTGCTTCCCTTCATGTTGGCCACTTCCCGTACGATCTTTCCTTTGGCGTCAACCACGGCCATTGCCGGCGGGGTATTCAGGTTGCTGTAAACCGTAATAAAATAGTGGCCATTGGGCGATACGCTAAAGAAATCGTGACTAAAATCGCCAAAGCTCAGGCGGGTAACCCCTTTTCCGTTCAGGCTGGCTTTATACAGGTCAAAACGGGTTGAGTTCTCTTTACGCGCCCTGAAATATACCACACCGGCCTTCTCGTCGATCTTTGCAATGCCGGTGCCCCAGAAATTGCCGGTAGTAATGGCGTTCTTCAACTGGCCATTGTTATCGTAGTAATACAGGTTATCCCAGCCATCGCGGTCGCTTTTTATAATACAACCTTTACCTGATGAAAGGAAAGTGATGCGTTCCGTATCATCGAGATCGATCCAGGTATCCTGTTTTTCATTATATACTTCTTTTTTGCTGCCGTTGGCGAGGTCGATGTTATAAACCTTCAGGTTGTTCTGCTTACGGTTCATCCATTGTACCCATAACTGGCCATCGGGCGACCATGCCGGAGCGCCGAAATACTGGTCGTCTTTTTCATTAAAATCGGCCCATACAACGTTTCCGCCTTCAATCGCTGCAATACCGATCTTTACTTCCGGGTTCTTATCACCGGCTTTGGGATAACGGGTGTTTTCGAGATAGCCATGCTGGCCATCGGCAACATAAATAGGGAATACCGGTACCTGCGATTCGTCGAAACGCATAAAACAGAGGCGTTTGCTGTCGTCGCTCCACCAGAAAGCCTTGTACCTGCTGGCACGCCCCAGGATCTCTTCATAATATACCCAGGAAGCATAGCCGTTTAAAATGGTAGCTGAACCATCGGAGGTAAGGGCGGTTTCTTTACCGGTGGCTATATTCCTGACATACAGGTTATTGTCCTTTTTGGTATAGGCGGCCCATTTGCGATCGGGTGAGTAAGTAGTATTAACGCCGCCGGGTATCGACACTTCGGGAGGCATCAATAGTCCGCCATCGGGGTGCGGGACCGATTTACCGGTTTTAACGTCAACCAGGTACGTAGCAACCCTGCCGCCGGGTTCTTTCCGGGTAAGAATATAATGGGTATCGTCTGTCCACCCCTTGATCGTTGGCAGCGGTTGAACAGCATTTGTTTCGCTGTTTTTGAATATTTGTTCAAATGTGAAGTTTTGCTTTTGAGCGTGGGTACCAACAGCAATCAAGAGCAGGAATGGCAGTACCATTCCTTTTGCAGCAGCCATTTTCATGTAGTGATGTTATTATTTTAGATAGAAAATTAGCCAATTAGATAATTTGACGGCGGTTTCAGGGGTGAATGGTTCAATCAATTGACAACAGGCAGACGGTTCATAGTTCACAGTTCCCTGTTCCAGGTTTCCGGTCTCAGTTCCTGGTTCCCGGTTGCCGGGCCTTGAAATTTTCAGCTGGTTACTATTTTTAAGTCGCCCTGAATGGGGGAGACCAGAAACCGGCATCCGGAACCCGGCAACTACCTACTTCACTTCCTGCATATCTACCAGTTTTTTATAAAAACCGTTCTGGGCTATCAGCGTATCGTGGGTGCCGCGTTCAACGATCCTGCCTTTCTGCAAAACGATGATCTCATCGGCATGGCGAATGGTGCTGAGGCGATGCGCGATAACGATGCTGGTACGGTTGGCCATCATTTTATTGATGGCATCCTGAACCAGGCGTTCGCTTTCGGTATCGAGGGAAGAAGTGGCCTCGTCAAGAATAAGAATGGGCGGGTTTTTGAGAACGGCGCGGGCGATGGTCACCCGTTGGCGTTCGCCACCGCTGAGCTTGCTGCCGCGGTCGCCTATATTGGTTTGATAGTTCTCTTCTTTTTGCATGATGAAATCGTGTGCATTGGCCACACGGGCTGCCTGCTCAATTTCATCAATATCGGCTACGGGGTTGCCGAGGGCGATGTTGGAGGCAATGCTGTCATTGAACAGAATGGGTTCCTGGGTAACGATACCCATTTGGTCGCGTAACGATAACAGCGAATACTCCTTGATATTAACGCCATCGATCAGCAGTTCGCCGGTAGTGGCATCATGAAAACGGGGTACCAGGTCGGCCAGTGTGCTTTTCCCGGCGCCGGACGAACCTACCAGGGCAACGGTTTTACCCTTCTCAACTATAAGGTTGATATTATCGAGAATGGTAATGTCGTCGTATTTAAAAGTTACGTTTTTGAATTCGATGGCCTTTTCGAATGAATGCAGGTGACGGGGATTGTCGGCTTCCTTTACCGCCAGCGGGGCTGTAAGTACGTTTTCAATACGCTCGATGGCGGCGGCGCCGCGGCGCATGTTATAAAAAGCCTGGGAAAGCGATTTGGATGGCTGAATGATCTGGTAGAACACTGCCAGATAAGTAATAAAGGCTTCAGAGCTTAGTAGCTTGTTGTCAAATACCATTTGCCCCCCAATCCAAAGGATGCAGCTAAAGATCATAACACCCAGAAACTCTGACATAGGCGAGGCCAGGTCGCGGCGGAAGGCCATTTGGATGCGCAGTTTATTCAGCAGGTTATTAGTGCCAAAAAAGCGGTTACGCATCAGCTTTTCGGCATTAAAGGCTTTTACTACCCGTAAACCGCCCAGCGTTTCATCAAGGATGCTTAACAGCAAACCCTGTTGTTCCTGCGCTTCGCCCGATTGTCTTTTGAGTGTACGGCCTACCCTGCCCAAAATAAAACCGGCTACGGGTAACAGTACCAGCATTACCAGCGATAACATGGGGCTTAAAAATATCAAGAACGCCAACACGATGAGGATGTTCAGCGGATCTTTGATAAGGCCTTCGAGCGTGCCGATTACGCACCACTCGATCTCATTCATGTCGTTACTCATACGCGACATCATATCGCCCTTACGCTGGTCGGTAAAATAACTTACCGGCAGTATCAGGATCTTATCGTAAAGGTCTTCCCGAAAGTTGGTCATAATCCGGTTGCGCATGGGTATCAACACGCGGTACGACAGGTATAGGAAGAGATTTTTAAATAATATAGAGGTAATGATGGCAATACAAACGACCATCAGGGCCTGTGAAGGCCCATAGGTTGTTTTCAGGTACGACAACCCATATTTCAACAGCTCCATTATGCCATCGGAAGTAAAAACAACAGGTGGTTTTTGGATGAGGGGAGGATCGTTAGAAAATAACAGCTTTAAAAAAGGAGCCAGCATACCCAGTGAAACCAGGGAGAAAACTATTGATAACAGGTTGAAAACTACATACAATACGATCTTTCCCTTCTGGTCCTTCAGGTAAAAAAAAATCCTTGAAAATCGCTTCATGAATCAGTTAAAATAATGAGTAAACGGTGCAAAGTAACTAATTTTACGGCTATTAAACCGTT
>CBIHPC010000446.1:0-4437 GCA_966211305.1 uncultured Niastella sp. | reverse complement strand
AATGCCCGCGCCATTTCTATAATGGTGGTGCCGCCGGTAGTAAGCACAAACATGCCGTCATGTATAAGCGATGCGGCCTTGCGGGCTATTGTCTTTTTATGATCGTGTGAATATACCTGTGTACCTGTATAATGAACATGGCTGAACGAATGTGATAAAGCGCCGCCATGTACTTTTATGACCTTCCCCTCATCGGCCAGTTCCTGCAGATCGCGCCGGATGGTATCTTCCGACACATTCATATCCCTGCTGAGGTTTGATGACATCACTTTATTGTGCAGGTTCACCTGGTGCAAAATATAGGCTTGTCGCTCTTTTTTTAACATGTTGATTGAACGGTATAAATACTGGTTGCCGGGTTTTGCCGGTTTTTATTTGAGCGGGAAAGCTATAGAAAATCCTGTATAAAATTTGTAAAAATTATTCCAAAGCTTTCAAAAATAGCAGGCCGGCTGGGGTTCTTATCAAAAAAGAGGGCCATAACACAATTGGTAATGGCCCCAAGAACTTATATGTCAAATTCCTTCTTTACGTGCTGACCGTTGACGTGGCATCTACCTTGAACTTAACCTGAATAAAGTATTGTGTTGAGCCTGGTGTATGGCCCGATAAGTCAGCCTGTTTTGCAGACGTTCTTTTAACTTCTTCCTGCAGGGTTTCAATGGCTTCTTCTTTCGAAAGTTTTGCAGTTGTTGTGGCTGCTTCAGCGCCATAGCCAATGACAACAATTGGTATGATCTCTTTTGCGGCAGTGGGGGCCTGGTCATACAATTGAAAGTTACTGATGGTGCCATTGGCGTCAACCGAAATGGAAAAGGTTACAACCCCTTCGCCATTATTGCTTAGTACCGTTTGAGGGTAGCGCAGGTTACGGCAGTAATGTAATGACAGCTTTTTAATGACAGGGTCTGCAGGGTCAATGGCAGGCATTTGTATTGTTGGTTTGGGAACTTCCTGGTAAAATGGAGCAGGCCGTTGACCGATCACCTCCTTGTTGCGGCTTCCTGCTGTTGCCCTTTCCGGCGCTTTCATCATATTGGCTTCAAAGGCAGGATCGGTAGCGGCAGCTGTTTGCGTAGCTATCGTAGTTTTAGCAGGCGGGGTAGTGTTTAAATTGGCAACAGTTCTGGTAACCGTGGCAACAGGTTCAACCTGCGCACCTGTGGTAACGGTTTCTGTTGCAGCGGGCGTATTCACAACCGCCACCGGCTTGTTCTTTGCGTTTACAATACCTTCCAGGATCTTTTTGGCAATGGTTTCCTGGTTACTGCCGGCGGCTATAAATGCCAGGTCTTTTTCATTATCGATATAACCGCATTCTATCAGAACGGCGGGGCAGGGTGTTTGCTCCAGCACCCAGATGTTCGTCGTCCGTTGCTTTAACGTCTTTTCGGTTTTGTAAAGCGTGCTCAGTTCCTGTGTAAGAGCGGCGCCCAGGTGTTTTGATCTGTTTGTGCGTTCATTGTCCTTGTTCGATACCCATACTTCAAATCCACTGTAGGGACCTTTGTCGTCACTATGCGATATATGTATCGAGATATACATATCGGGGTTTATCTTATGGGCAAGTTCGGTACGGGCCCGCAGGCCATTATGAATATCGGTTCCGCCGCCCGGCAAATTATCATCGGTACGGGTCATCACCACGTTCACATTGTATTTCGGGGCCAGTTGCTGTATCTTCTGGCTTATTTGTAATGTGAGGTCTTTCTCTTTTACATTTCCGTCAGTGCTGTACGCGCCGGCATCTTTACCGCCATGGCCGGCGTCGATAATAACTGTAACGGGCGCTTTTTCGGGCCCGGTGTAATATATGGTGCTGCCGCTATTGGCCGACCGTTGGGCATACAGGGCAACAGTGCAGAAAAGAAGCGCCAGCAGCGGCAGGGCCATCAGGCGGCTGCCATAGCTGTACCGGGAAGATTGCTTGTGTGTGATCATGGTAATACGTCTTTTGATATGGTTTTGGAAAAAATAGTTGGTACCAGGTATATGATTGGCTTTGAGTGTTTGCATCACAAGCAGTTCGGCATACGCATAGCGGTCGTTACCCGAGATGGCGTATTGATCGGCCAGGAATTCGTGAATGGCCTTCAATTCCCTTTTGAGAATATGAAAAAAGGGGTTGAACCAGAAAAAGGCCGTCACGATCTCGGTTAAAATAATATCGGTTGAATGTTTTTGCTGTACATGGAACAGTTCGTGGCGGAAGATCTGCTGCCCGTCATGACTGTTGAAAGGGAGCTCGTGGTTCCAGAATATTGAGCGGAAAAACGAGAAGGGCGTTCCCGGCTCGCGGGTGGTAAAGAATTTCAGCCCGCTCACGCGCTCAAAGGGGTATTGTTTTGAAATTCTCCTGATATATAATAATGACCTTACCAGCATCCACAGCAGTGCAACGATACCCAGGGCATATAAAAGGTACAGGGCATTTTCGATGGTGAACAGGGAGGCCAGCCTGCCGGGGCCCGCACCCATTCCCTCTTCTTCGCCATAATTTACGGTGAGTACCTCAATGGTTTCATATACCGCCTGGTTTACAGCGTTTTGCGGTTTATACAGAACCGGAATTCTCAAAAAAGGCAATGCTACCGAAACCAGCAGGGTAGCCTGCAGGTAGAACCGGTTGTAATGATGGAACCTTTTATTTCTCAAAAAAAGCCAGTAGTAGCCCAACAGAATGCCGGAGCACAGCATAACTTTTCCCAGGTACAGCAAAAGGGTCATTGGTTATTGTTTTTGGCGTTTTTGATTTGTTCAAGTAAAGCCTCCAGGTCTTCCTTACTGAGTTTGTTCTCGTTCACAAAATGGGATAACAGCTTGGCCGGCGAGTTCTCGAAATATCCTTTTACCAGCTGGTTGATGCTTTTTTTACCGTACTCGGCCTTGCTTACCGCCGGTTTGTACAGGTTGTTGCGACCCATAACTTCGAAACTTACAAATCCTTTGTCTATCAGGATCTTAAGAATTGTAGCCACGGTGTTCGAGTGGGGTTTGGGCTCAGGCATTTTGTCAAGGACGTCTTTCAGAAAACCTTGTTTTAACAGCCACAGGATCTGCATTACCTGTTCTTCAGCTTTTGTAAGGGATTTCATTATAACTAATTATTTAGTTGTGTAATCAAATGTATAACTAATTATTTAGTTTATTGATTGCCGGCTTGATTTTTTTCAATATTTTTTTGAAGGTGGTTACGCCGGGCCCCGAAAACGTACTAATAATTAGTAATAACCAGTGCAGACGGGCGATTTGGGGCGTTGTGATAGTAGGAAATATGTATCTGTTGGTAGCTATTAATCAATTATTGTCTTTTATGGCTTCGATTTTATCCACAAAAGCTATGAGGTTTGGAGATTGAGTGTTACTTTTGCAGACAGTACCGGATGGATTAACACGTTATTAGCACCTGACTTGCAACCTCCCCCGAACATAGTCAGTCTTGCAAATGTTAGTATAGTACCCTTAAAAAATAAACAGAAAGGCGATTTTATTATCGACGATTAAAGTCATTTTTATAAAGTAGATATGAGACAGCTCAAAATTGCAACGCAGATTACGAATCGAGATTCGCAGGCAGTAGAAAAGTATCTTCAGGAAATTTCAAAAATTCCGATGATCACTCCCGAAGAGGAGACAGTACTGGCCCAGCGGATCAAGATGGGTGATCAGAAGGCATTGGATAAATTAGTGCAGGCCAACTTGCGTTTCGTGGTATCTGTGGCTAAGCAGTACCAGCACCAGGGTCTTTCTCTTAGCGATCTGATCAACGAGGGCAACCTCGGTTTGATAAAAGCTGCCCAGCGTTTCGATGAAACCAAGGGTTTTAAATTCATCTCATACGCCGTATGGTGGATCCGCCAGTCTATTTTACAGGCGTTGGCAGAGCAGGGCAGATTAGTCCGCCTGCCTCAAAACAAAATTGGCACCTACAACAAGGCTAACAAAGCGTACATGGCTTTCGAACAGGAACATGAGCGTGAGCCAAGTACTGAAGAGCTGGCCGAGTTACTTGAAATGAGCGAAACCGAGATCAATAACATTTTCCAAAGCAATACCCGTCACACATCGCTCGATGCTCCGGTTCACGAAGCAGAAGACGTAGCCATGGGCGACTTGCTGGAAGGTGGCGATGATACGGACGACGATGTAATGAAAGATTCATTACGTAACGAGATCCGCCGCGTATTGAAATCGCTTAGCCCACGCGAAGCTGAAATTGTAAATGCTTATTTCGGTCTTGATGGTGAAAATGGAGTAACCATTGAGCAAATTGGTCAGAAGTACGATCTTACCAAAGAGCGTATCCGCCAGATCAAGGAAAGAGCGATCAAACGTTTACAGAAAGCGCGCTACAGCAATGCATTAAAAGCATATTTAGGTTAGTGTAAGTACTATAAAGAAACGAACCCCGGCTGGCACCACCTTCCGGGGTTTTTT
>CBIHPC010000445.1:0-4451 GCA_966211305.1 uncultured Niastella sp. | reverse complement strand
TTCCCTGTTCAAGGCTCAACAACATTTTCTCCACCCAGGGTAATCCTTCGCGGCAGGGCGTACAGAAACCGCAGCTTTCCTGTGCGAAGAAATGTTGCAGGTTATGTACAAACCCAACGGGACAGGTTGCATCGTCCATCACCACCATTGTACCCGTGCCCAGCCGGCTGCCGGCTGCGGCCACAGAAACAAAATCCATTTTCACATCGAGGTGTTCTGTCGTAAGAAAATCGGTAGAGGCGCCACCCGGTAATACACCTTTGAACCGGTAACCATTCTTCATCCCGCCGGCATGTTCTTCTATCAGTTCGCGAACGGTTACGCCTATGGGTAATTCCCAGCAACCAGGTTTGTTTACTTTTCCGCTAACGCCATACAATTTGGTGCCGCTGTCTTTGCTGTTACCTAAGCCTTTGAACCATTCGGCGCCGTTGTTCACTATATGCGGAATATTACAAAGCGTTTCTACATTATTTACAATGGTGGGTTTGCCATACAAACCGCTCACCTGCGGAAAAGGTGGTTTTGCCCGCGGAGTGGCGCGTTTGCCTTCCAGTGCGTTCAGCAAGGCGGTTTCTTCGCCGCACATATAGCGGCCAACGCCGGTATGTAAATGCATTTCGAGGCTAAAGCCGCTGCCAAGGATATTCTTTCCGAGATAACCCGCGCTATATGCTTCATGTATACTCTTGCGAAGCAGTTGGGCAGCCTTCTTATAGGCAAAACGTAAAAAGATGTAAGAGATCCCGGCCTGGATGGCATATGCAGCCAGGATCATGCCTTCGATCAACTGATGAGGGTTGCCTTCAAGCAGGAGCCGGTCCTTGAATGTGCCGGGCTCCATTTCATCGGCATTGGCAATAAGATATTTCGGTTGCGGTGCGTTTTCGCCCATGGGCACAAAACTCCATTTCATACCGGTATTGAACCCGGCGCCGCCACGGCCTTTTAGTCCGCTGTCCTGCACCAGCTTTTGCACTTCCTGCGGCGACATGCCGCCGATCACTTTCCGCAACGCAGCATAACCGCCCGTCATCTCATACTCGCGGAGATCGAACGGCGGGCAGCCCGGATGAATATATTGAGTTAACGGACGTTCCATAGTACGTTAGGTATACTTTTTTAATATGCAGTCAAGCATAGCAACGGTTACATCTTTGTACAGATCATTATCGATCATTAACGCCGGGGCATGATCGCAACAACCAAGGCAGCAATTAGGCAACAACGTAAAACACTGGTCGCCGGTGGTTTCGCCGAACTTAATATTGAGTTTTTCCTGCAGCGCGGTATAGAGGTCGCCATACTTCATCACATAACAGGAAATACTATCGCATAACAGGATCATGTGGCGGCCAACCGGTTTGCGGAAAATGAGATTATAAAAAGTGGCCACACTATCTACTTCGGCGGGGCTCATTTGCAGGTAGGCAGCTATTGCTTCTACGCTGTCATCGCTGATCCAGCCGCGATGCTGCTGTACAATTTTCAGTGCTTCTATTACCGCCGCGCTTTTATACGGCACCTGCGCCACTTCATGATCAATGGCTGTACGCTCCAGGTCGGTCAGGTACGGTTCGCCAGATACTCCTGTTGTGTACTGAGCGGTGTTGTTTGCTTTACCTGCATCTTTTGTATTTAATTTTTGCGCAATCATTAATATTTATCATTTGGTTTACTGCAATCGTGAAACGGCAAACGTGAAACGTGAAACGGCCTCCTGGATTTGAGCCTGCCGCTTTTGCAATCGGCAGTGCTCGCTTCGCCCGCCCTGTTTGTTAATTATCTACGCTGCTTTCTGTTATTTCCAATTCTACTTTACCAAACCAGCCACTCACCTGTATTCCATTATCAAATTATCACGTTATCAAATTATCACATCAACGATCTATATCAGCCAGCACAAAATCAATACTCCCCAGGATGCTTAAAAGATCTCCCACCGTATATCCCTTGCTGATATAGGGTAACATTTGCATGTGCGGGAATGACGGCGTGCGAATGCGCACACGATAGGCAGCGGTATTGCCATCACTGATACAGTAATAGCTATTGGCGCCCTTGGTGGCTTCAATACAACTCATGGCTTCACCGGCCGGGATCACCGGTCCCCAGCTCACATTCAGAAAATGCGTGATCAGCGTTTCTATATCCTGCATGGTGTATTTCTTCAACGGCGGCGTGGTCAGCGGGTGGCTCGATTTATAATCCCCGGCCGGCATATTCTCCAAACATTGCTTCACAATACGCAGGCTCTGGCGCATTTCTTCTACCCGTACCAGGGCACGATCGAAACAATCGCCATTCTGTGCGGTGGGAATATCAAATTCAAACCGGTCATAGCCGCTATAAGGCTGTTTTTTACGCCAGTCCCACTCAAAACCGCAGGCCCTCAAACCCGGACCGGTTACGCCCCACTCAATGGCTTCTTCCAACGTATAAATGCCGATGCCCTTTGTGCGCGCTTTGAACAGACTGTTCTTTATAACCATTTTTTCATACTCGCGGATCTTTGGCGGGAAATAATCTATAAAATACTGTACAAGCTGTTGCCAGCCATTGGGCAGGTCCTGCGCTACGCCGCCAATACGGAACCAGTTGGGATGCATACGGCCGCCACAGACGGCCTCAATGATGTCGAATATTTTTTCACGGTCGGTGAACATATAAAATACCGGCGATAACTGGCCCAGGTCCTGCGCAAACGTGCCAAACCAAACGAGGTGGCTGGCAATACGGAAAAGTTCGCACAACATAACGCGGATGGTCATGGCTCTTTCGGGCAGTTCGATACCCGCGAGCTTTTCAACGGCGAGCAGGTAAGCGAGGTTATTCATTACGCCGCCGAGGTAATCGATGCGATCGGTATAAGGAATGTAGGTATGCCAGCTTTGGCGTTCGGCCATTTTTTCGGCGCCGCGATGATGAAAGCCTATTTCAGTAACGGAGTCAACAATATTTTCTCCATTTAACTGAAGAATGATACGCAGCACACCGTGCGTGCCGGGGTGTTGCGGGCCAATATTCAGGAACATGTAATCGGCATCATCGCCATGCTCTTTCAATCCCCATTCTTCGGGTTTGAACCGCAGGGATTCCTGCTCCCGGTCCTGCATTTCATCGCTTAGGCGGAATGGGCCCATTTCAGTAGCCCTTGCCGGATGCTCTTTGCGTAAAGGATGGCCCTGCCAGGTGAGCGGCATCAATATGCGGGTTAAATGCGGATGCCCATTGAACCGGATGCCAAACATGTCGTACACCTCGCGTTCGTACCAGTTGGCATTTTGAAATATGGAAGTAATGGAGTTTAGGGAAGGGTATTCACCACGCAGCGCAACCTTGATCCTGATAAATGCATTTTGTTCAAAAGAGAATAATACATACACTACGGTGAAATCGGCCATGGGGAGGCCATTAAAGCGATTGCGGTTGCGTTCATCGATACCAAAAAGATCGTACAGCATTTTATACGACTGCGGTATTTCAGTCTTCAGGTACTGTATAACAGGTACGATCCTCTCCTTAGACACCCACAAAGTGAGTATTTCATCAACGGTTTGTTGCTGGTACTGAAGATCCGTTCCCAGCCGTTGTTTCAATTGTTTTAATATGGCATCAGCATCATCCATAATCAGTTTCTGGTTTATTGTTTTTAGTTTATTGTTCCCTTTTTTCAGATGTCACGATAATTATCAGACCTCCTGCAGTGAAAGAACCATAAACCAAAAACAAAAAACTATTAACTCTTATACTTCATCAACCCCTTTAAAATTCACCATATTCATTCTTTCTTCCCGTTTGGTTTCCTTCATGGAAGAAAGCGTTGGTTTTATGATCCCCTGTTCGCCTATGACCCAGCTAAGCGGACGTTTTTCTTTCCCTACAGAATCAGCCAGCAGCATTAATCCCTGTATAAACGCATCGGGCCGTGGCGGACAACCGGGCACATAAACATCAACGGGCAGGAATTTATCAACTCCCTGCACCACGCTATATATATCATACATGCCGCCGCTGTTGGCGCAACTGCCCATTGAGATCACCCAGCGCGGCTCCATCATTTGTTCGTGTAAGCGTTTGATGATGGGCACCATTTTTATAAATACCGTTCCGGCGATCACCATTACATCGGCTTCGCGTGGTGTTCCACGGATCACTTCGGCCCCAAAACGGGCCACATCGTATTTACTGGTTATACTGGTAGCCATTTCAACAAAACAACAACTTAACCCAAAGTGAAATGGCCACATTGAATTTTTACGGCCCCATGCCAGCAATCCCTGCACCGTGGTTAGCATAATGCTTTGCCGAACGGCCTCTTCAAGACTGCCATTCCCTGAAATATTACCGGTAGTATCACCCGCCTTGCTTAACCACCATTTCATAAATATTGTTTATGGTTTATTGTTTGTTGTTTATGGTTGCTGGCGCGCTTTGAAGCTCGAAATTAA
>CBIHPC010000444.1:0-4454 GCA_966211305.1 uncultured Niastella sp. | reverse complement strand
TGCCTTCTGCCTTCTGCCTTCTGCCTTCTGCCTTCTGCCTTCTGCCTTCTGCCTTGTTGCCTTGTTGCCTTTTCTTATCTTTGGCTATGCTGCAATCCTCCACTTTAAAATTCATTAAGGATCTTTCCAAAAACAATAACAAGCCGTGGTTCGATGCCCATCGCAAACAATATGATGCGGCTAAAACTGATTTCACGACGTTTATACAGGCTGTAATCGACAAACACGGGCTAAAAGATGAATCCATACGCGAACAGGAAGCCAAAAAATGCCTTTTCCGTATCAACCGCGATGTTCGTTTCTCAAAAGACAAATCGCCATATAAAACGAATATGGGCGCCAGCATTAACCGCGGCGGCCGTAAGTCGGTCTTTGCCGGGTATTATTTTCACCTCGAGCCCAAACAAAGCTTTGTAGGCGGTGGGATCTGGATGCCTATGCCGCCCGAAACAAAAAAAGTGAGACAGGAGATCGATTATTGCTTCGATGAGTTTAAAAAGATAGTACAGTCGAAAAAATTCACCAATATATACGGCGATCTGTACCGGGAAGAAGATATGGCCCTTAGCCGCGTGCCGCAAGGGTTCGATAAAGACAATCCGGCCGGCGAATATCTGAAACTTAAAAGCTGGATCGCCATGCAGTCGTTAAAAGACGCCGATCTCACTTCGAAAGACCTCCTCAAAAAAACTGTAACGGCCTTTGAAGCACTGCAGCCCATGATTATGTTCATTAACCGGGCGATTGAAAATGTAGAATAACCCGTATTCAAAGACGAATGTCGAAGTATTGCTTTACTTCGACATTCGATATTCAACGTTCAATATTCGTTATTTCAGCAATCCTTTCCCCATCAGGTACTCGGCGATCTGAACCGCGTTGGTAGCAGCGCCTTTACGCAGGTTGTCGCTTACGATCCACATGTTGAGCGTATTGGGTTGCGTTTCATCACGACGCAATCTTCCTACAAATACCTCATCTTTCTCATGCGCATCCATAGGCATGGGGTATTGCTGGCTGGCAGGATCATCCACCACCACAATGCCGGGTGATTTTTCAAGCAGTTGCTTAACATCATTCAGCTCATAATCTTTTGTGAACTCAACGTTCACGCTTTCACTGTGACCACCCATAACCGGAATACGCACCGTAGTGGAAGTAACGCGGATAGAGTCGTCGCCCATGATCTTTTTGGTTTCATTCACCATTTTCATTTCCTCTTTCGTATAACCGTTATCGAGGAATACGTCGATCTGGGGAATTACGTTAAGGTCGATAGGGTATTTATATGCCATCGGGTATTCGTCTTTGGCGTTTTTCACCGCTTTCTGACGCTCGCCCATCATTTGGTCAACCGCTTTTTTACCGGTACCGGTAACGCTTTGGTAGGTTGACACTACAATACGGGTAATGTTATATTTTTTATGCAAAGGCTGCAAAGCCACTACCATCTGAATGGTGGAGCAGTTGGGGTTGGCAATGATCTTATCTGCCGGTGTCAATACATCTGCATTCACTTCAGGCACCACTAATTTTTTAGTAGGGTCCATACGCCAGGCAGAAGAGTTATCGATAACAGTTATACCTGCTTCGGCAAATTTGGGCGCCCACTCCAGTGAAGTGCTGCCGCCGGCTGAAAACAAAGCCACAGCTGGTTTTGCGGCAATAGCGTCGGTCATGCTGACAACCTTGAACTTCTTTCCTTTGTACTCTACGTCTTTTCCAACTGATCGCTCAGAGGCTACGGGAATCAGTTCTGTAACCGGGAAATTCCTTTCGGCCAATACCTGTAACATTTTGGTACCCACTAAACCGGTGGCACCTACAACCGCAACTTTCATGTTTTGCTCCTTTTGTTTTGTTTTTTTTGGTTGAACACTGTTTTCAGGCAGTGCATTAAAATAAAAAAGCCTTCCCGTTCTGTGGGAAGGCCTCTGAATATGTTGGTATACAAAGTAGTCCTCAACCTTCCCCGTGTATGGAGCCTGTCTTGGTAGTCTTTGTATTTTTCTTTATGTTTTGCATTACGAGGGCCAAAATTAATTCGCAAATCCCTTATCCCCAAATTTAATTTTTCCCTGATCCTTTTCCAACCCCGGCCAGGTATCGCTTTCACCCCACTTAACATATATCAAGAAATTGATGATGAACAAGTACGGTTTACATTATTGTATTAATATACAATACATTTGCCCGCCCTCTGGCATGGCTCTGCTTAGGTAGTATTAAATCTATGAATAATGATGCTACCTGCTTTTCGCCGTTTTATACCGGCCTGCTGCCTCGTGTTGATACATACGGGCGCTATTGCCCAGTTTGCCAGCCGCTTCGATGTGGTCATTGATGAACTGTTCCCCGACCCAACGCCACCGGTACAGTTACCCAACGCCGAATTCATTGAACTTAAAAATGTTTCTACAACGGCCTTTAATATACGCAACTGGAAACTAAGCGATGGCAGTACCACCGCCACCATAACCGCAAACTTCATACTTCAGCCCGACAGCTTTGTAATTATTTGTGCCAATACCTCCGCTGCTTTGTATGCTGCCTTTGGTAATGCTATCGGCGTAAGCAACTTCCCATCATTAAATAATGACGCCGATATTATTTCATTGTACTCATCCGAAGGTAAACTGATTCATGCCGTTGCATACAACAACAGCTGGTATCAGAACGCGGTTAAAAGTGAGGGCGGCTGGTCGCTGGAAATGATAGATACCAGGAACTCCTGCTCGGGTATGAACAACTGGAAGGCCAGCCCGAACAACAGCGGCGGTTCGCCCGGTAAGAAAAACGATGCCGACGCTACCAATGCCGATGATCAGCCACCTGCCCTTACAAGAACCGCTACAACCGACAGTATCACTATTTCAGCATTTTTCGATGAACCACTCGATAGCGCTTCAGCAGCCTCGCCCGGCAACTACACTATTAATAACGGCATGGTGCAGCCTGCTTCAGCCACTGTAGTAGTGCCCTTATGCTCGGAAGTTGTTTTGAAACTGCCTGCTGCACTGAAGCATAAAACAGTATATGAATTAAAAGCAGCGCAGGTAAAGGACTGCTCGGGAAATACGATCAACCAGTTAAACACCGCAAGGGCCGGTATGCCGGCAATGGCCGACAGCCTTGCGGTAATTATCAATGAAGTACTGTTCAATCCCCGCCCCGATGGCTTTGATTATTTAGAAATATACAACCGTAGCAACAGTATCGTTGACCTGAAGCAGTTGTACATTGCCGGCCGCAATGCTACCGGACAGCTTACCGGTATGGCAGCCCTCAGCTCCGTTCCGTGGCTTTTGTTTCCCGGCGATTACCGGGTGCTAACCGAAAACCGGTTATGGTTACAGCAGCAATACCTTGTTAAAGATCCTTCTCTTATTATGGAGCTCCCATACTTACCCTCACTACCCGACGACAAAGGCACTATTGTTTTATTGAATATGCAGGGCGCCATTATCGATGAACTGCATTACGATCATAGCTGGCATTTTGCGCTGGTAAGCGAAAAGGAAGGTGTTGCCCTGGAACGACTCAGCTATAACGAGCCTACCCAGGTGAAATCAAACTGGTCATCGGCTGCGTCTACAGTAAATTATGGCACCCCGGGGTATCCCAATTCCCAACTGATGGCCGATGCTCAGTTGCAGGGGCAGGTTGCCATTACGCCGGCCGTTTTTTCTCCCGATAATGACGGGTTCAATGATTTTGCGACTATCGATTACCAGTTTGGCACGCCGGGGTATGTTGCCACCATTCGCATTTTCGATGCCAATGGCCGTATTGTACGCCACCTGGTGAACAACGCCAGTCTCACCGCCACCGGCCGCTTTCGCTGGGATGGGCTCGATGACGGGTTGAATAAATTACCGGTTGGTATTTATATAGTGCTTACCGAGATTTTCAACCTGCAGGGCAAAACCAAAAAGTTCAAACAGGTGGTTACGCTGGCGAGGCGGACCTTATAAAATTCAAAAAACCAACCTTTTAGAGTCAAAATTTATCAACTAAAATTTCCAAAACAAAAGGAGTAGTTTGGGGGATTGGTAAAACAGGTAAGGGAATTGATCATTAAGTACAAAATGATGTCAAATGAAAGAGAGTAAATACGAAATAATTATTTACTGGAGCAAAGAGGATAATTCTTTATTGCAGCAGTTCCCGAGTTTTCGGGTTGTATGGCAGATGGCGAATCGTATACAGAAGCGTTACAGAACGTGCAGGTTGTAATAAGTGAGTGGATAGAAACCGCTTTATCACTTGGTCGTACTATACCTGAACCTAAAGGCAAACTGATGTATGCCTGACGGTATATAATTAACAAATAACAGAAGAAGCCCTGCCTGGAATATACCGGCAGGGCTTCTTTATTATCTTATTATCTTATCACCGCGACCTTCAAACCAGCTCTATATCAAAATTCACCAGGTCAACGAACTGTTGAATGC